>CANQIW010000200.1 GCA_947624055.1 uncultured Lachnospiraceae bacterium | reverse complement strand
AGGACGTGTTCGAGAAGGGTGTCCAGTGTTCGGCGAAGACGATGTATCCGGACTGGCTGTCCATGACCGGCGAGGGCTACATCGCGAGCATGTACAAAAAATACGGCAAGGTCATCAGCCCGATGGGCTGCCGTGCATTCTTAAGTCCGTGGTACGAGAGAGGCGGCATGAAGCCAGCCGATGAGAACGACGTCCCGGTATTCGTGGGACGTTTCAACGTCGGTGCGGTCAGCCTGCACCTGCCGATGATCCTGGCGAAGTCCCGCGCGGAGAGCCGCGATTTCTACGAGGTGCTCGACGAGTATCTCGAGATGATCCGCAGGCTCCACATCCGCACCTACGAATATCTGGGCGAGATGCGCGCGTCCACGAACCCGCTCGGCTACTGCGAGGGCGGCTTCTACGGCGGACATCTGCAGCCGCACGACAAGATCAAGCCGATCCTCAAGCCGATGACGTCCTCGTTCGGCATCACGGCGCTCAACGAGCTGCAGGAGCTTTACAACGGCAAATCCATCGCGCAGGACGGGCAGTTCGCGCTCGACGTGCTGAAGCATATTAATGAGAAGGTAAATCAGTTCAAGGAGGAGGACGGCTGGCTCTACGCGATCTACGGGACGCCGGCGGAGAGCCTCTGCGGACTTCAGGTGGAGCAGTTCCGCAAGAAGTACGGCATCGTGGAGAACGTCTCCGACCGCCCGTACGTGAGCAACAGCTTCCACTGCCACGTCACCGAGGACATCACGCCGATCGAGAAGCAGGATCTGGAGGGGAGATTCTGGGAGCTCTGCAACGGCGGAAAGATCCAGTACGTGCGCTATCCGATCGACTACAACATCGAGGCGGTCAAGAGCCTGATCCGCCGCGCGATGAAGCTCGGCTACTACGAGGGCGTGAATCTCTCGCTGGCCTACTGCGACGACTGCGGGCATCAGGAGCTCGAGATGGACGTCTGTCCGAAGTGCGGTTCGCGCAACCTGACGAAGATCGACCGCATGAACGGCTACCTTTCCTACAGCCGCGTGCATGGGGACACGAGGCTGAATTCCGCGAAGATGGCGGAGATCGCGGAGAGGAAGTCGATGTAGTTAAACAGTATTCAGTCTGGCCACAGACAGGAGCTGTGGAACAGCGTGGAACCCGGCAGGGCGGTCTGTGGCCTGGCATGGCTGAAAGTTTAAGAAACGTCTAAATTTTCTGAATTAACCTTGCCATTTTAAAAATAGCGTGGTATGATGCACTTATAGTGTAGAAGAGGGAGAAACTGTAAAGAAATATGTATATGGAGGGTAAATGCTATGAGGAATAAGACCAAGAGACTGCTGCTTGCAGCTCTGCTGGCCGGTTCGGCCATGCTGCTGGCGACAGGCTGCGATAAGCTGAAGAAGGAGCCGGAGACGGAGAAGGTGACCGAGCCTCCGACGGAGAAGCCCACCGAGCCTCCGACAGAGCCGCCTACCGAGCCCCCGACAGAGCCGCCCACCGAGCCCCCGACAGAGCCGCCTACCGAGTCTGAGACAGAGCCGAGAGTGCTGACGGTTGAGGAGGAGAAGGCGCAGGAGACGCAGTTCGAAAATTATATCACTGTATACGCGGCGGATGATATCAATGTCCGCACGGCGCCGGGCACGGGCGAGGACAGCGAGATCTTTGACAGCTTCGATCAGGGTGAGGCTATCACGGTCGTCGGCGAGACGCCGGGCTGGTATGTCGTGGATCTTGAGGACTACGAGCAGAACGGCTATGTGTCCAAGGAGTTTGTATCCGGCGGCGCGGTAGAGCCGAAGACCGAAGAGGAGCGCGCGGCGGAAGCTTCCGGTGAGACAGCGCCTTCTGACGACGCGAATGCGCCGTCCGGAGAGGAAGCTCCGGCTGACACCGGGGATTCCGGGTCGGCTCCGGTTTCCACAGGGACGAATACAGTCCCGCCTTCGGATGTTGACACACAGTACAACATTGAGAACTATGCGGAGACATATGCGGTGCAGGCGACGGCAGGCGCGAATATCCGTGAGGCGCCCTCGCAGGACGGCGATATTATCGGCGTTATTGCGTCCGGAACGAGTGTCACGGTGCTCGGCGGGACGGATCGCTGGTACAAGGTCGAGTACAACGGCATGGTTGGCTATGTGAACAGGAATCTGTTCTCCGAGTAATTTTACAGGAAAGTTTTCCCCGGCAATCTCGCTTTTCCCGTGGAGATGTAGAGTTGCCGGGGATTTTTTTGCCTTTTTTCTTGACAGATGAGAAGAGCTGTGATATAAATCAAGTGTACTATGAATGCTAGTACACTTGAATAATGTGGGATGGCAAACAAAAAGAACGGCAGGTGGGAGAATGATCGGAATCGATCTGCAAAATCGAAAACCAATCTATGAACAGATCGTAGAGCGCTTCCAGACGCTGATCGTGAACGGCGTGCTGGAGCCGGACAGTCAGATGCCCTCTGTGAGGTCTCTGGCGATGGAGCTTTCGATCAACCCGAACACGATCCAGAAGGCGTACAGTGCACTGGAGCAGGAGGGGTATATTTATCCGGTGAAAGGACGCGGCAATTTTGTCTCGGGAAACGCGGGACTGAAGCGGAAGAAGCAGGAGGGCGTGTACCGGGAACTGCGGGAGCTCGTGGAGCGCGGCAGGGAGCTCGGGATCAGCTGCGGGGAGTTCACAGAACGGGTCGAGCGCTGCTACCGTGAGAGCCTGCGGGGACAGGCGCAGGCAGCCACTGGTCGGGAGAGCGAAGATCCGGCGGAAAGCAGTACGGAAGGGGGAGTAAACTCATGATACAGATACAGGATGTGACGAAACAGTTCGGGGATGTGACGGCTCTGAACCACGTCGACGCGCAGATCGACGACGGCTGCATCTTCGGCCTCGTGGGGACAAACGGCGCCGGCAAGAGCACGCTGCTGCGCGTGGCGGCCGGAGTGCTGAAGCCGGAGGGCGGCGATGTGAAGATCGACGGGACGCCGGTCTGGGAGGAACCGCAGGCGAAGGAGAAGATCTGCTTCCTCGCGGACACGGGCTGGTTCTTCCCGAACGCGACGGCGAACACGATGCGGGACTACTACGCGATCGTGTATCCGGGCTTCGACCGGGCGCGCTTCGACGAGCTGATCGGAAAATTCGATCTCGACCCGAAACGCAAGCTCTCCGGGTTTTCAAAAGGCATGCGCAAGCAGGTGGCGGTGCTGCTCGGACTATGCGCGAACACGAAGTACCTGTTCTGCGACGAGACCTTCGACGGGCTCGACCCGGTCATGCGGCAGGCGGTCAAGAGCCTGTTCGCGTCCGAGCTGCTGAATCGTAAGTTCACGCCGGTGATCGCGTCGCATAGCCTGCGGGAGATCGAGGACATCTGCGACCACGTCGGCCTGCTGCACAAGGGCGGGGTACTCTTCGCGAAGGATCTCGACGAGATGAAGCTCGGCATCCACAAGCTCCAGTGCGTGCTGCGCTCGGCGCAGTATGAGGAGGAGCTGCTGTCCGAGCTCACGGTGCTTCAGCACGAGAAGCGCGGAACACTGCTCACCATTGTGGCGCGCGGGGAGAGCGAAGAGATCACGGCGAAAGTGCAGGAGAAGGAGCCGCTGTTCTTCGAGCTGCTCCCGCTGACCCTCGAGGAGATCTTTATCAGTGAAACGGAGGTGGCCGGTTATGACATCAAGAATCTCATTTTTTAAACTGACGATCAACGAGTGGAAGAAGCTCGGCTGGCTGACGGCCCTGCAGGCGCTTCTGTTTGCCCTGGTCATTCCGCTTCGGCTTCTGCTGCCGCTCGCACTGGAGAAGAAGGAGGGAGTGAGGTCGCTTACCGACGTGCTGTGTGAGAACGTTGGTTTCGATAAGACGCTCACCACGGCGACGATCGTGGCGATGGGCATCCTCTGCGCGCTCGCCGTGTTCAGCTATCTGCATTCGCGCAAACGGCTGGACTTCTATTACAGCCTGGGGATGCGCAGGGATGCGCTGTTCCTCGTGAAATTTGCGGCGGGCACGCTGACCTTCGTGATTCCGTTCCTGGCAAACCAGGCGCTGGCGGTTCTCGTGGGCGCGCTCTACGGCGTGATGTCCGCGACGGTCGTGCAGGAGATGGCGTCGGCGAGCCTGCTGGGGATCCTCTTTTTCCTGACGAGCTATTCGGCCGCCGCTGTGGCGGTGCTGCTGACCGGGAAGACGCTGACTTCTGTGCTGGCGATCGGCACGCTGTCCGTGTACCTGCCGATGGTCTGGCTGGTCGTCTGCGGCTGCCGGCAGACTTTTCTGCCGACGCTGCTTCCGGACGGAATCACGTATCTGGGAGGGGCTTACCGACTCTATCTGACGAGCCGCAGGGTGATGCTGGAGCGTTCTTCGCCGTGGATCATGATCCTCAGCTGGCAGGCGAACGGGGAGGCTGTGCGGCAGGGATTGACCGGTATGTGGCCGGATCTCGGGAGCATCT
>CANQIW010000199.1 GCA_947624055.1 uncultured Lachnospiraceae bacterium | reverse complement strand
CATGGACAAAAACAGGATTTTATCGGATCCGCGCTTTGCGGGGATCGAACCGTTTGAAAATAAGATATGGCTTTCTTCCCCGACGATGCACGGGGAGGAACTCGAATACGTCCGGGAGGCCATTGAGACCAACTGGGTGAGCACCGTCGGGAAGAACATCAACGAGCTGGAAAAGATGACTGCCGACTACCTCGGGATGAAGCATGCCGTGGCGCTGTCCTGCGGGACGGCGGCCTTACATATGTGTGTGAAGCTGGCGGCGGAGCGGATCAACCCGGGCGCGAAGCCGGGGAACAGTCTGGCTGGACAGAGGGTGTTCTGCTCGGACATGACCTTCGACGCTTCAGTGAACCCGGTCGTCTATGAGGGCGGGGAGCCGGTCTTTATCGATACGGAGTATGATACCTGGAACATGGATCCGGAGGCCCTTGAGAAAGCTTTTGAACTGTATCCGGATGTAAGGCTGGTGGTGTTAGCGCACCTGTATGGGATTCCTGCGAGGATGGACGAGATCATGGCAGTCTGCCGGAGGCATGGCGCGCTGGTCATAGAGGACGCGGCCGAGGCGATGGGGGCGGTGTACCGGACTGGGTATGATATTGTCAGGGCTGATGGCTGTCCTACATCAGAAGCTGAGAAAGATATATGTCGAACAGAAATTGGAATGCCAAGAGGCGCTGCAGCACAAGCAACGGATCAGGCAAGAGTCGGGACAATCCATGCAGTATGTAAAGCAAAAACCGGAATAGTAGGAACCGGGGAGAAATTTGAAGAAAAGCCTGGAGAGTACAGAAAGTGCGGAAGCTTCGGCGACTATGCTGTAATCAGCTTCAACGGGAACAAGATCGTGACCGGGAGTGCCGGCGGCATGTTCGTCACAAATGGGAAAGACGACGCCGACAAGGTCCGCAAGTGGAGTACCCAGAGCCGTGAGGCAGCGCCGTGGTACCAGCACGAGGAGCTGGGCTATAACTACCGGATGAGCAACATCATCGCGGGGATCGCGCAGGGGAACCTGCCCCACATCGATGAACACATTGCACAGAAGAAAGCGATTTATGAGCGGTATAGAGAAGGCCTGAAAGACCTGCCCGTAACGATGAACCCGTATATAGAAGGCGCCATGGAGCCGAACTACTGGCTGAGCTGTCTGCTGATCGATGGGGAAGCGATGTGTCCTCAGGTGCGGGGTGAGAAGGACTACCTCTATAAGAGCGAATCTGGCAAATCCTGCCCGCAGGAGATCTTGGACGCACTGGCCGCATTTAACGCGGAAGGTCGGCCGATCTGGAAGCCGATGCACCTGCAGCCGATCTACCGGATGAATGGGTTCGTGACCAGGGAAGGGAACGGCCGGGCGCGGAGCAACGCTTATATAGAAGGAACGGCCGCGGCGGATGTCGGGGCGGATATCTTCCGGAGGGGTCTGTGCCTGCCGAGCGATAACAAGATGACGGCAGGGGAGCAGGAGAAGATTATTCGAATCATACACAGGTGCTTTTATTGAAGCGAAAGAAGGGCAGTATATGACATTACGGAGAGCATATCACAGTATACGGTTACTTCTAATAAGGAGCGAATCGGGACGTGCTGAATATTTAAAGAAAAAACATGTGTTGGGGGGGGTGGGGGTTGGCTGCAGATGGGGTCCATGGTTAGTTCCACTTTACCCGGAGCTGATTATTTTGCATGATAATGTTTGCGTACATAAGAGTGCACATATTGTTGTTCATGACATGATGAATAATTTCCTGCAGAGATGTGCTCCAAAAGCAGATTTCGGGTCTATAGAAGTTCTCGGGCCGGTAGAGATCCACGATAATGTGTATATCTCTATGAATGCGACTGTGATGCCGAATGTTGAGATTGGCAAAAACTGTATTATTTCCGCAGGAGCGGTGGTAACAGGCGATATCGCAGAAAACTCCATTGTGGCCGGTAACCCGGCAAAGGTTGTAGGCCGATTTGATGCATATCTGGCGCTAAGACACATCAACGCATCAAAGAACCGTATTTTCCAAAACCAACATTTACCTGCTGATGTAGCAGAGTACGCGTGGGATGCATTTAGGAAAAAGCATAATAGAACGAACATTGAGAGGGACATGTCGTGCAACAGTTGATCAATTTACTGAAAAGTGTTAATCCAAACATAGATTATGAAAATGAAAAAGGTCTGATTTCAGATGGAGTTATTGATTCATTATCGTTTGTGATGATTTTCACTGCAATTGCTGAGAATTATGGAATTGAGATTCCACTCGAGGAGATGAAACCGGAAAACTTTGATTCGGCAGATGCTATGTTGAAGCTGATTGAGAGGATGAACAACAAAGGACAGTGAAATGCAAGAAAATGGAAAATGCTCTAATGTTATCGAATATCTGGAATCAGATATGAAATTGTACCCTGACAAAATTGCGGTTGCGATGGGAGATAGAGGATATACTTTTTTCGAACTATATCAGAAAGTGAGGATGCTTTCGTCAGCCATAGACTGTGAAAACAAGCCGATCGCAGTAATTGCAGACAGGTCTGTGGATACGATTCTGTTTTTCCTTGCAGTTGCGTATAGCGGAAATTTTTACGTTCCGGTTGATCCTGAAATACCAAAAGGCAAGATGAGTGCAATTCTTGAAGAGATAGAACCGGAATATGTATTCTGTCTGGAAAAGGACAAGAAAATACTGGAAGCGATAGATAGGTCAAAAATCAAGATCCTTGACATCGATTCTTCAGGAAAAGTCGTCCATGAGCATTCCGGGATTGCACCGGAGGATCCTCTGTATATGGTATATACGTCTGGAAGTACTGGAAAACCAAAAGGTGTATTGAAGTCTCATGGGGCAATGATTAACTTTATTGAAAGCTTTGTTGAAGCTTTTGAGCTTACTGAGCATGAGATAATAGGAAATCAGACCCCGTTCTATTTTGACGCTTCTGCAAAAGATATCTATCTGATGTTAAAAACTGGGGCAAGACTTGAAATCATTCCTGCGGAATTGTTTGTCATGCCGCCGAGACTTATCGGATATCTGAATGAGAAAAAAATCAGCTATATATGCTGGGTTCCAACTGCGTTGGTTCTGACTGCTCAGATACAGGCTTTTAAATACATAGTACCGCAATATCTGAAAACTGTCTGTTTTGTTGGCGAAGTCATGCCGGTGAAATATCTGAATTACTGGATGGAAAAACTGTCAGAGGTTAAATATGTGAATCTTTATGGACAGTCTGAAATATGTGGAATCGCCTGTTACTATGAAATTAGCGAAATACAACCGATTGACAGTCCGCTTCCTATAGGAACCCCATTATCTGGCTATAGAGTCATACTTCGAGATGGGAATAGGACAATTGTAAGAGCAGAGTGTTCCGGTGAAATATGGATAGCGGGCAAAGCATTGGCAGAAGGGTATTACAAAGACGAAGAAAAAACAAATGAAAGATTTGTTGTAATGGATGGTACCCGGTATTTTAGGACAGGTGATTATGCGTATTACGATCATAAAGGAAATCTGGTATTTACAGCAAGGCAGGATTCACAGATAAAGCATCTGGGAAGACGGATCGAGCTTGGAGAAATAGAAACTGCAGCAGGTTCCTATGATAGAGTTGAACGATGCTGTTGTCTATATGACAGTGAGCAGAAGCAGATTGTTTTATTTTGTCAGGGACAAGAAGCAGATAAAGTAGAATTGAGGAAATTTTTGGGAGATAAGCTGGCATCCTATATGGTGCCGGGAATGATTGTTTTTCTGGAGAAACTTCCCGTTAATCAAAACGGCAAGATAGATCGGCAGAAATTGAAGGCAGATTTTCTGGAAAGGTCATCTCATTATGTGGGATAAGAAATACAGGGATGAATTGAACCGCCGCCGACGGGCAGCAGCCGCAGGGGGCGGGGAAAGGCGTATAGAAAGCCAGCACAGGAAGGGCAAACTGACGGCCAGGGAGCGGCTGGATTATCTCTTTGACGGGGGTTCGTTCGTCGAGATCAACACCCTGGTCGAGGCACAGGATCCGCCCTCTGAATCAGGCAAGGGAAAAGTTCCCGGGGACGGTGTCGTCGTCGGATACGGGACGGTGGATGGCCGTGTGGTCTACGCGTCCGCGCAGGATTTTACCGTGATCGGCGGGACGCTCGGCGAATACCATTCCAAAAAGATCTGCCACATCATGGATATGGCGCTACAGATGAAGGTGCCGTATGTCAGCATCAATGATTCTGGCGGTGCCCGCATCGAGGAGGGGATCAGTTCCCTTGACGGGTACAGCGGGATCTTTTACCGGAATACAAAGGCGTCAGGCGTCATCCCGCAGATCTCCGTGATCCTCGGGCCGTGCGCCGGGGGCGCCTGCTACTCGCCGGCAATCATGGATTTCGTCTTCATGTCAGAAAGATCCGCCAACATGTTCATCACGGGTCCGGCAGTCGTGAAGGCTGTGCTTGGGGAGGAGA
>CANQIW010000198.1 GCA_947624055.1 uncultured Lachnospiraceae bacterium | reverse complement strand
GAGGGCGTGGAAAATACGCCGGCGCGGATTCTGGAGAATCATGTGCATGGGAGCGGCATTCTGTACCGCAATTGCTTTCGGGGACGTGCTTTGGATTTTGCGCAGTATGACGCGTTGTTTCCGCACGCGAGGGCGTGGGAGAGCGTGGAGCTGGCGCTTCGGATGGCGCTTGCCCGTCTGCGCGCTTCGCAGGGACTGACGCAGAAGGCACAGGAGCAGTATGCGGCGTATCTTTCAGAGCATGCGGTGGAGGCGGGAAGCTGGCTGCTTGCCCGGAGAGACCTGGAAGGGCTTCGGTTCCTGCTCGCGTTTGTCAGAAACCGGGAGGATGCCGGGAGGAGAGAATGCAATCAGGGCAGTATCAGGAGGAAAGGGCGTCTGACGGATGCGGGCAATAGCCCGGAAGGCCGGAAAGATGATACAGATACGGGCGGATATGAAAAAGAAGTTCTGGAGGATTGTGTAAATGAAACGAAGGGAACGACCGGGGACAGGCTGGAGCGGATCCTGCTTGAGGAGGCGTCCCGCAGGCAGTACATGGAGGCGGTGAGCTTCCTGATGGAATATGAGCGTGTGAACCGGGCAGAGACTCCTTCACGCAGGCGGAGGCTGGAGCTGTGACTCCGTATTTTGAAATTGACACGGGAAGCCTGTTAAGGTAAATTAAATGACAGATATGCAATACAGATAAGCACAGACAGGAGGCAAGGCGAAATGAAATTTTCAGAAATGGCGTATGAGCGGCCGGATCTTCAGTCGCTGAAAGACCAGATGACGGCGCTGACCGGACGGCTGCGCTCCGCGAAAGACTACGCGGAGGCAAAGCAGATTTTTCTTGAGAATGAGGAGCTTGGAAAGCATATCAGCACGCTTTCCACACTCGCGAGCATCCGGCACGATATTGACACGCGCGACGAGTTTTACGACGCGGAAGTGAATTTCTGGAACGGCGCGATGCCGGAACTGGAGGAGTACAGTCAGGCCTGGACGAAGGCGATGCTGGAGAGCCCGTACCGCGGGGACTTTTCAGAAGAGTATGGCGACCTGATGTTTGTGAAGGCGGAGATGGCGCTGAAGACCTTTTCGCCGGAGATCATTCCGGAGCTGCAGAAGGAGAACGAACTGGCGACGCAGTATGAGAAGCTGCTCGCCTCGGCGCAGATTCCATTCGAAGGCGGGACGTACACGCTCGCGCAGCTGGAGCCCTTCAAGAAGGATGCGGACGATGCGAGGCGTCTGGCAGCCTGGAAAGCGGAGGGTCAGTGGTACAAGGAACAACAGGCAAAGCTGGACGAGCTCTACGACCAGCTGGTGCATGTACGCGACGCGATGGGAAGGAAGCTGGGCTACGACGGTTACACCGAGCTCGGCTATTACCGCATGGAGCGCAACTGCTATACGAAGGAGGACATTGAGAAATTCCGAGCGGCGGTTGTGAAGTATCTGGTGCCGGTGGCGGATATGATCTACCGGAAACAGGCTGAGCGACTCGGAAAAGAGTATCCGATGAGTTTCGCGGACAACGCGCTGGAGTTCCGCTCGGGGAATCCGCGGCCCTTCGGCACGCCGCAGGAGATCCTGGAGCAGGGCAGGAAGTTTTACAGCGAGCTCTCTCCGGAGACGGAGGAATTTTTCAACGAGATGCTCGCGAGCGAGACGATGGATGTTCTCTCCACGCCGGGCAAGGCCGGAGGAGGCTACTGCACGAGCATTCCGGATTACCGGATTCCCTTTATCTTTGCCAATTTCAACGGGACGCAGGGAGATGTGGAGGTCATCACGCACGAGGCTGGGCACGCGTTCGCCGAATGGATGAACCGCGACCGCGTGCCGGCGGAGTATGTCTGGCCGGGCATGGAGGCCTGCGAGGTGCACTCGATGTCGATGGAATTTTTCGCGTGGCCCTGGGCGGAGGGCTTTTTCGGAAAGGATACGCGCAAATTTTACTACAGCCATCTGGCGAGCGCGTTGAAATTCATTCCCTATGGGACGATGGTGGATCATTTCCAGCATATCGTGTTTGAACGGCCGCAGATGACGCCCCGGGAACGCCACGACGTCTGGAAGGAGCTGCTCGGCGTGTACATGCCGTGGATGAAGCTGGACGGTGAGATTCCGTTCTACAGCGAAGGAGAGGGCTGGCAGCGGCAGCACCACATTTATTCCCTGCCGTTCTATTATATTGACTATTGTCTGGCGCAGACGGTCTCTCTGCAGTTCTGGGCGAGGATACAGGAGAACCGGGAGGACGCGTGGAAGCATTACATGGCTTATACAGAGCAGGGAGGGAGCCGTGTGTTTACAGAGCTTCTGAAGAACGCGGGTCTGGACAGTCCGTTTGATGAGAACTGCCTGAAAGGCGTATGCGAGAGGGCTCGGGACTGGCTGGAGTCCTTTGACATGGAAGGGATCTGCTGAAAAATTTTTTCAAAAGGGATTTTGGATATCTTTTTCGATTGACACATTGCGGGCATAAAGGTAAAATGTAGGGTAGCAGTAATATGCCAATAAAGTACAAGGAGGTTGAAACGAAAATGACAAAAGCAAGAAAATTCCTTGCTCTGGCGCTTGCGGCAGCTATGACGGTATCACTGGTCGGCTGCGGCGGCGGAGAGAAGGAGACCGAGGCTCCGGCGACTGAGAAGAAGACGGAAGCGGTGACAGAAAAAGTGACCGAAGCTCCGACCGAAGCGGTAACCGAAGCTCCGACGGAAGAAGTAACGGAAGCTCCGACTGAGGCTGAGACGGAGGAAGTAACAGAAGCTCCGACTGAGGCCGAGACCGAAGAGAAAACCGAAGCTCCGACAGAAGAAATAACGGAAGCCCCGACTGAGGCCGAGACAGAAGAGAAAACGGAAGCCCCGACCGAGGCCGAGACCGAAGCTGAGACGGAAGAGGTAACGGAAGCCCCGACCGAGGCTGAGACCGAAGCTGAGACGGAAGAGGTAACAGAAGCCCCGACCGAGGCCGAGACTGAGGCTGAGACTGAGGCGAAGGTGACGGCTGCCGAGATCGCAGAAGAGGCGGAGAGCGAGCTTGTGGCGCTTGTGGACGAGGCCGAATCCGAGGTGGCAGCAGTTATCACGGCTGCAGAAGCTGAGACAGAGGCTGAGACGGAAGCAAAGACCGAGGCCGAGACTGAGACTGAAACGGAAGAGGTAACAGAAGCTCCGACCGAGGCTGAGACTGAGGAAGTAACGGAAGCTCCGACCGAGGCCGAGACGGAAGAGGTAACCGAGGCTCCGGAAGAGGCTGAGACCGAGCTTGAGAGCGAGAGCGTGACGGCCGCGGAGGTTGTGGAAGAGGAAGAGACCGAGGGAGAGACCGGCGCTGCGATGGAAGAGCTGACCGACGCAGAGCTGGATGAGTACGACGAGAAGTCCGCTGAGGTTTATGAGGCGGCGTTCGGCGAGTTCTACGAGAAGTATCTCGAGGCTCTTGAGGCGGAGGACATTTCCGAGCGTTACGCGCTGATGGCTGTCGCCGAGGCGAAGATGCTCGAGTCCGCTGTGATGATCCCGCTGTCTTCGAACGGCGGTATGTACTCGATCAGCAAGGTTGCGCCGTATACCAACACTCCGATCCTGTGGGGCAACGATTCTTATAGATATTATCGCCGTCTGGTCACGACAGAGCTGATCACGACGGAGGATCGCAACGAGATGAAAGCGAAGTGGGCGGAGCTCAAGGGCACCGGCACTTACGAGGAGTGGGCGCGTTCCTTCCTCGAGGAGAAGGGCTATGAGATCAAGGACACCTATGACATGGCTTACAACTCCGACCCGGTAACCTGGGACGTCCTGGCGACATCTCTGGCGGCTGACAGCGAGGCGATCATCAATACATATGATGGCCTGATGGAGTACGATGTAGAGAATGTTCTGCAGCCGGCGCTGGCTGAGAGCTATGAGGTATCCGACGACGGCCTGACCTACACCTTCCACATCCGCGAGGGCGTGAAGTGGGTAGATTCCCAGGGCCGTGAGGTTGCCGATGTAAAGGCAGACGACTGGGTAGCAGGCATGCAGCACATGATGGATGCGATGGGCGGTCTGGAGTACCTTGTGACGACGGACGGCTGCGGCATCAAGAATGCTTCCAATTATATCTACGGCGAGACCTCTGACTTCAACGAGGTCGGCGTCAAGGCTGTGGACGATTATACTCTGGAGTACACACTTGAGGCTCCGTGCCCGTTCTTCACGACGATGCTCGGCTATGGCGTGTTCGCGCCGATGAGCCGCAGCTACTATGAGTCCCAGGGCGGTAAGTTCGGCGCTGAGTACGATTCCTCCGCGGCGGATTACAACTACGGCAAGGACCCGAACTCCATCGCTTACTGCGGCCCGTACGTGGTGACGAACGCGACCGCGCAGAACACGATCGTGTTCCAGGAGAACGAGTCCTACTGGAATAAGGACGCGGTCAATGTGAAGACGCTCACATGGCTGTTTGACAGCGGCGATGACGCGATGAAG
>CANQIW010000197.1 GCA_947624055.1 uncultured Lachnospiraceae bacterium | reverse complement strand
GCTACCTGGACTATGAGACGATGCCGGATTACCGTTCCCTGCGCGGGGACGCGAACGTGTCGAGCGCGGTCGGCGTGGCGGCGGTGCGCACGGCGACGAACGTGCAGGCGAAGTGCATCGTCACCCCGACGATGTCCGGCCAGACGGCGCGCCTGATGTCGAATTTCCGCCCGAAGATCCCGGTCTACGCGGTGACGCCGAACGACTGGGCGCAGCGCAAGATGCAGATCTACTGGGGCGTCGTTCCGCTCAAGGGATACACGGAGGACACGACGGAGCACATCATCTCCCATGCGATGTACGTGGTGCGCAGGGAGGGCTATGTGGAGAGCGGCGACCTTGTCGTTTTCACGGCGGGCGATCCGGCCACGAACATCGTCAGGGGCAAGGGCGCGATGACGAATATGATGCATGTGATCCAGGCAAAATAAGAAAAGCTTAATAATATCTTGGCAGGAATTTAAACAGCTTCTGTTATACTGAACGGGAGATCAGACATGCGGTCAGTACGGAAGCTGTTTTTGCTGCGGCAACGGATTTTTGACAGTGAGTCTGCGGAGCGGGCTCCAAAAACGGAAATTGTGATCACAGTTGTTTGAGATACAGACTTTAATCGTTCGTTTACAGTTGTAAGGCGTACAGTTTGTATAAACATTAAAGAACATAGCCTGAAAAAAGGGAGGGAGAGCGGACATGTACAGAATTCTGGTATGCGATGACGAGAAGGAGATCGTGGATGCGATCGAGATCTACCTCGTGCAGGAGGGTTTCGAGGTGCTCAAGGCGTATGACGGGGAGCAGGCGCTGGAGATCCTGAAGAGCGAGAAGGTGCATCTGCTGATCCTGGATATTATGATGCCGAAGCTGGACGGGATCCACGCGATCATGAAGATTCGTGAGGACAGCAGCATCCCGATCATTGTGCTCTCGGCGAAGACACAGGACACGGACAAGATCCTTGGGCTGAATCTCGGCGCGGACGATTATGTGGCGAAGCCGTTCAATCCGCTCGAGCTGATCGCGCGCGTGAAGTCGCAGATCCGGCGCTACACAAGCCTTGGCTCAGCGTCTGAGACGCCGCAGTCCGAGCGGATCTACAGCACGGGCGGTCTGGTGATCAACGACGACCGCAAGGAGGTCACGGTGGACGGCGAGCGCGTGAAGCTGACGAGGATCGAGTACAACATCCTGCTGTTTCTTGTGCAGAACAAGGGCAAGGTGTTCTCCATCGACCAGATCTACGAGCAGATCTGGCAGGAGGACGCGTACGGCGCGGACAATACGGTGACGGTTCACATCCGCCATATCCGCGAGAAGATCGAGATCGATCCGAAGAACCCGCGCTATCTGAAGGTGATCTGGGGGATCGGGTATAAGGTGGAGAATATCTGAGTTTCGTGTGCCATGGCGGCGCCGGCTGCGATAGTCCGCCAGGCAGTGTTTCGCAGCTGTAGACAGGAACCGCAGGGGTAATATATGCAGATGAAAGAGAACGTGAGAAATCTCATATATAACAGAAGAATAAAAATCATTTTGATCGTGCTTCAGGTGATCTGCGTCGGTGTTCTCGCTTACAGTCTGCTGAACATCGGCTTCTGGACAGAGGGCAATTACAGCCTGCGCGAGATGTCGAGAAGCTATGAGGAGACGGATCTCTTTTTCCGGCAGGTGGATCAGATCATCACGAATAAGATCCGCGGTCAGCAGAACGATACGCTGTTCGAACAGGACGGAGCGGTGGATCTGGAGAAGGGGATCGATATCCAGTCCTACGGAGTGGACGTGAGCTCCGTGCAGGATATGAACACGACCTACCGCATGGGAGATCTGCTGGACTTTGCGGAGAGCGGGGACCGAGAGCGGCTTCACAGGGCGATCGAGGACGCAGTGGAGCATCAGGGCGAGAACGGGCGGGACGCCGGGGAACGGCTGGACGAGCAGTCGGCGGAGCTGGAGACGATCCTGCCGGTCACCGGGATCTCCCTGTCCGAATGCTCCAGATGGTACTCGGATTCCGCAAATTTTGTCCTGAATATGTACATTCGGCTGGACGAGGTGTGCGAGGAGCTGTATGCGCGGTATGCGGAGTACACGACCGTGCAGGAGGAGGACTGGTCACAGGAGGCTCCGAGCAACCTGCGCTATTGCGTGGAGAATACGACCACCGGCGATCTGTACACGAACACCGGGACAAAGAGCTATGAGGCGGCGCTGAAGAAGACGCGGGAGGATACGGATTTTGTCAGTCTGTACGAGGGCGAGCGGAGCTTCAATATCATGACGGTCAATCCAGAGAATCTCCTGAACGACGAGGCGTCGGAGTGGTTCATGGCGGAGCGTTTCGTCAGCTCGAATGAGAAAGTGTTTCTCGCGGTGAATACGGGTTATCCGGTGCAGGATGAGCTGCGCGCCTATGCGGATGTCTTCGCGCACCGGGAGAATATCATCGCGCTTTCCCTGGCCGGCGTTGTGCTGAGCGCGCTGTTTCTTGCGGCAGGATTTGTCCTGTCCGTGCTGGGCGCCGGCAGGAGCGGGAGAGATGGGGAGCCTGTGCTGGTCAGGGCGGATCGGATCCCGGCAGAGCTGGCGGCGGGCATCCTCACGGTGTTTGCGGTGCCGTACGTGCTTCTGTTTCTGAAGGTGTCGGCCCGGCTGGATGAGCTGTCGGGGAGGGAGCGCCTGCTCGCCTCTGTGCTGGCGATGTGCGGATATCTGACTTTTCTTGTCGGTGCGCTCAGCTTCGCAAGACGGATCAAGGCGCGGACGCTCTGGAAGGACAGCGTTCTGTTTCTTCTGGCGCGCACGTGGAAGAAGGTCACCGCGGCCCGCGCGGCCTCCGGCCAGCTTCTGTTTTTCTACGTCATCTTTTTCATCCTGAATTTCACCTTTCTCCTGTTCGGAAAGGTCGGGATCTTCATGGTGTTTGTGCTGGATATGGCGGTGCTTCTCTATCTGCTGCGCGACATGGCGGGCAAGCAGAGCGTCTACGACGGGATCCACAGGATTTCCGAGGGAGAGCTCACGTATAAGATCGACACGGCCGCGCTGCAGGGCGAGACCTATGAGATGGCGAAAGCGGTCAATGAGATGGGCGACGGCCTGCAGAAGGCGGTCGACGCGATCGTGCGCAATGAGCGGCTGAAGGCGGAGCTGATCACGAACGTGTCGCATGACATCAAGACGCCGCTCACATCGATCGTGAACTATGTCGATCTGCTCAAGCGGGAAAATCTGCCCGGGGAGCGCGTGCAGCGCTACATCGAGGTGCTGGATCAGAAATCGCAGAGGCTGCGGCAGCTGACGGAGGATCTGGTGGAGGCGAGCAAGATCAGCACCGGGAATATCGAGCTGCAGATGGTGCGGATGCAGTTCCAGAGCATGCTGCAGCAGGCCTGCGGGGAGTTTCAGGAACGTTTTGAGGAGCGCGGCCTGACTCCTGTGTGGGAGATGGAAAAGGAGCCGCTCTGCATCATGGCCGACGGCAGACAGCTCTGGCGGATCCTGGAAAATCTTTTCGGAAATATCTACAAATACGCGGCGGAAGGGACACGCATCTATATCGAGCTGGTCCGGGAGGGAGACAGGGCCGTCCTGTCCCTGCAGAACACATCGAAAGAGAAGCTGATGGTGGACGACGCGCAGGAGCTTGCAGGGCGTTTTGTGCGCGGCGACAAGAGCAGGAGCACGGAGGGCAGCGGTCTGGGTCTCTCGATCGCTCAGAGTCTGGTCGAGCTGCACGGCGGAACGTTTGAGATCACGGCGGACGGCGATCTCTTCCGGGTGACGCTCGGTTTTCCGATTGTGGAATAGCGGATGGGCAGACTTATTATAAAAATTCTGTGAATTTGCGTGCGCGGACATTGACTTTTGGAGGCTTTCGCTGTAAATTTGAACCATCGTAGCTGTGAATAGCCATTCCGGGGATGGACAGACAGTGCGCGCAGGGATGGCGGCTGCCGTGTGTGCGGCACAGGATTTAACAGGATATGCGGGGCGATTTTTATGAAGAAACGTTTTATGGAGTTTATGGCCGGTAGATACGGTGCGGACCAGCTTTCCAAATTCATGCTGGTGGTCGTGATCGTCTGCCTGATTCTGAATATCTTCACGCGGTGGAGGCTTCTGTACCTGCTTTCGCTGGTGATTCTGGGCGTCTGCTATTTTCGCATGTTTTCTAAGAATTATGTTAAGCGCAGCGAGGAGAACCGGCGTTATCTCGAGGCGACACAGAAGGCGCGCGGCTGGTTTTCAAAGCGGAAATACCGCATCGAGCAGAGCAAAGACTACCATATCTATAAGTGTCCGTCCTGCGGACAGAAGATCCGCATTCCGCGCGGCAAGGGCAAGATCTGCATCACCTGCCCGAAATGCAGGCATGAGTTTGAGAAGAAGAGTTAAGAACGATGTTCGGATATATTTATGTGAATGAGCAGGAGCTCAAGCTAAAGGAATATACGGCATACCGCAGCTTTTACTGCGGATTATG
>CANQIW010000196.1 GCA_947624055.1 uncultured Lachnospiraceae bacterium | reverse complement strand
AGAAGTAGCGCGCATTGCGCTCGAGAAACTGATTGTGGACGGTCGCATCCATCCGGCCAGAATCGAAGAAATGGTGGAAAAGGCACAAAAGGAAGTAGAAGCAATTATCCGCGAGGAAGGAGAGAATGCGACGCTGGAGGTTGGCGTGCATGGGATCCATCCGGAATTGGTACGTCTGCTTGGCCGTATGAAGTTCAGGACAAGTTACGGTCAGAATGCGCTGAAGCATTCGATCGAGGTGGCGCAGCTCTCCGGGCTGCTGGCCGGCGAGATCGGTGTGGATGTCAGGATGGCGAAGCGTGCCGGATTATTGCATGATATCGGCAAATCCATCGACCATGAGATCGAAGGATCCCATATTCAGATCGGTGCGGATCTCTGCAGGAAATACAAAGAGTCTGCGATCGTTGTGAATGCGGTGGAATCTCACCATGGTGATGTTGAGGCAGAATCACTGATCGCCTGCATCGTGCAGGCTGCTGATACGATCTCGGCAGCCCGTCCGGGTGCAAGACGTGAAACGCTCGAAACATATACAAACAGATTAAAACAGTTAGAAGATATTACAAACACCTTCAAGGGAGTAGAGAAATCTTTTGCGATTCAGGCAGGTAGAGAGATTCGGGTAATGGTAGTTCCGGATCAGATCAACGATTCGGATATGGTGCTTCTGGCCAGAGATATTGCAAAGCAGATCGAGGCCGAGCTGGAGTATCCGGGACAGATCAAGGTAAGCGTGATCCGAGAGAGCAGAGCAGTCGATTACGCGAAGTAAGAACAATTGAGCTGGTGTCAGAGATGGCAGCAGCTCTTTTTATATCACAGGATTCCGGAAAGTTCGCGGATGCCTCCGGATTTTATGGTAAAAGTAAGAAGAAAATTAAGAATTCCTTTCGTGACAAATCAATAGAATGCGATTATACTTGATGTACAAGAAGCCGGAAGGGGATCGGGAGAGATATATTTTGGCGTATTCTTATATGATCTGATACGCTGTGAGAGGGCAGATTGTGTGAAGCACAGATTTAAGTGAGTCAGATTTGCGGAAGCTGACCTGAGAAAGACGGGTCTGTGAGAAACGGATCTGAGAAAGACGGATCTGAGAGAGACGGATTTATGAGAAAATAGATTGGGAGATGAAATGATGAGAAAGAGGCCGGTTTATACGATCGGGAGAAGAATAGCAGCACAGGCGGCTGCGGCATTGTGTCTGGCCGGGTGTCTGTTCGGCTGTATGGGAAGTGTTCTGCAGGCGGAGGAGGGATCCGGCTATTACGACGAGGCCGGGTATTGGTTTGAGGACACCGGTTCGTATTCGAGCACTTCGGATGATTACAGCCAGGAGAGCGCCGGAGCTGAGAATACGGGCGCACCGGCAGCTGCGGCGGACGGGCTCGCGCAGGACTTCGCGGCCGCTTCGCCGGCGGACGGGGATATGCAGGATTCCGCCATGACCGGGACATATTCCGTGGAGGATGGCTGGTCTGTGGACGCAGACGCGAGCACGGATGAGGAGACCGTATATAAGAAGGATGACTGTGTGGGGGCTGAGAATACCTCGACGATCACCTGCAGCTATATGGATACGAATTATTCTGTGATGGAATATGAGCAGCTGCGAGATATGCTGACGAACAATCTGCTCTACAGCAATGTGAACGCACAGATCAGCACGAGCGCGATCTACACGCAGGAGAAGGATTATCTGTATATTGTGATCGTGGACGATTCCGCGCTGGAGTACAAGGACGTGTACCACTATGTGGTGGGTGATTACCGTTGCTTCTGTGTCGAGGTACGCGAGTACCGCGCCGAGGCGGAGCAGGATGTGGCAGACGGTGTGAAGACCCCGCACGAGGTCGGGCAGAAGACAGCAGAAGAGTTTACGTGGTTGGCTGGAAACTAGGCAGCGTTGCTTAGCGAGGGCGAGGCGATAGCCGAAGCCAGAGTTTAGCAACAGTCGCAGGCTGGAAACAAAATTATGATCCAGGAGATAGGAAAAAACAGATACCATAACGAATATAAGAATATGTCCCCGAAGCCGAACAGCGTCGCGCTGGGCTATCGGGGAAGAGAGCTTCTGATGAGAGAAAGGGACGGGGAGCTCTCTTTTTTGCGCTATCAGGATGCGGTGAAGCTTCTGGTATCAGAGAAGCCAGTCTATCTTTTTTCGATTGATGAGACGGAGTATTTCTGGCTGCCGGAGCTGGCGTTGCTGAATCCGGATTCGCCCGGGCGGGTGCCGTATGTGCCGGCGGCAAATGACAGGGATGCGGTTCGTGGTATGGCTCATGGAGATAAAACGGTCGGGAGCGGGAGGCCTGGGGATGCAGGGACAGAGCTGTCCTGGCGTTCTGTTGACAGCCTGCGAGCCGTCTGTCCGAGAGAGATCGCGTTCGCGGGGGTGACCGGCTATCAGCTCGCTTCCTGGTATGAGAGCCGTCGTTTCTGTCCGCGCTGCGCGCATGCGATGGTGCACGACGAGCGGGAGCGCATGATGCGCTGTCCGGAGTGCGGCCTGCAGGAGTACCCGAAGATCTCGCCGGCTGTTATCGTGGCAGTCACGAATGGGGACAAGCTGCTGTTGACGCGCTACGCGGGGCGTTCCTATAAGAAATATGCGCTGGTCGCGGGATTTGCCGAGATCGGCGAGACGATCGAGGAGACAGTCGCCCGGGAAGTGATGGAAGAGACCGGCCTGCGGGTGAAGAATCTTCACTATTACAAGAGCCAGCCCTGGTCGTTCAGCGGCACGCTTCTGATGGGTTTTTTCGCGGAGCTGGACGGCTCGGACGAGATCACGCTCGACGAGTCCGAGCTCGCCGAGGCAGTCTGGTGCCCGCGCGGGGACGTGCCGGAGGACGACGGCGTTAGCCTCACGCGGGAGATGATGCGCGTGTTCCGCGAAGATCGTATATAGTGTATTTCATGAACAGGAACCGCAGGAAAGGTACCATGCGGCTCCGTCCGATTTTATTATACACTTAAACATTGTATCCCGCTGATGTCCGAATCGATCATCATGGAGTAGTTTGTGTAGTACACGACGAAGCCGGGCTTCGCGCCGTTCGGCTTTTTCACATGCTTTTTTTCGACGTAGTCGATCTCAACCTTTTCGGCGTTCCGGTTGCGCGAGTAATGCGCGGCGAGCCGGGCGGCCTCTTCAAATGTGCGGTCGGGGAGTTCCCGGCCGTTCGCTTTTACGATAACATGCGAGCCGGGCGCGCCTTTGGCGTGGAACCACCAGTCGCTGTTTCCGGCGAACCGGAAGGTCAGCTCATCGTTCTGGTAATTGTTCTTTCCCACATAGATGTCGAAGCCGTCCGAGGAGATGTAGTGGAAAGGCCTGGAGGTGATCTTCACCTTCCTGCCGCTGTACTTGCGGCGGATATAACCGGCGTCCGTGAGTTCCTCGCGCACCTGTACGAGGTCGTCTTCCGAGAGCGCCATATCCATGAAGGTGCAGATGGACTCGAGCTGCGCGATTTCCGCTTCCGTCTCCTGGATATGCTCGGAGAGTGCCTCGAAGGTGCGCTTCAGCTTGTTGTATTTGTCAAAATATTTCTGCGCGTTCTCATGCGCGGTCAAGGTACCGTCGAGCGGCACCGTCATCATCTCGTTTGTGTAATAATTCAGCGCCTCAAAGCTCTTCGCGCCCGGCTCAACGCCGTAGCCGTAGGTGTTGATCAGTTCGCCGCAGATCCGGTATTTCTCCCGTTTTTCCGTATCCTTCAGCTGGCGGCTCTGCAGCTCGTATTTCTTGCGGCAGCGGTCGAGAGCCGTCGTCGCGATACGCCGCAGATCCGAGGACTTCTGGCGGATGCGTGTCACGGTGTTGCGCATCGAGAAATACTGTTCGAGCATCTCTGAGGCAGAGGAGAAGGCCGCCTGCTCCATATCTCCGTACATGGAAAGCGGCACGGAAGAGAACTCGATCGGCGTATGGTCATGGTCGTAGATGATCGTCGGCCGGAAGCTGCGGCCGCGCACGTCGTCCATGAGCAGCTCGAACTGACGGTACAGATGGATCTGCTCCAGCTCTCCGATCGTGTTCGCACTCTGGTCGGATTCGAGACCCGCGCGGTGGCAGAGCTCCTCCGCGATCACGGGGCTGATGCCGGTGCAGGAGTTGTAGATGGCCTTGGAGAGCGGCATCGGCTTCGAGAAGACAGATGCGCAAAATTCCTGCTCAGATACTGTGAGCGGATCGCATTTCTCCTGCGTCACGGCGACGAAATAGCTGCGCCCCGGGAGCACCTCGCGCACCGAGCTCGTCTGCGCCGAAACATGCTTGATGCTGTCGATGATCATGCCCTTGTCGTCGCAGAAGATGAGATTGCTGTGTTTGCCCATCAGCTCCAGAATCAGATCCTTGCGGCAGAGATCGCCCATCTCGTTGCGGTGCTCGATCTCAAAATGAATGATGCGCTCGAGACCCGGCTGCCAGACGCGCACGATCCGTCCGTTCCCGATGTGCTTGCGCAGCAGCATGCAGAAGTTCGGTGC
>CANQIW010000195.1 GCA_947624055.1 uncultured Lachnospiraceae bacterium | reverse complement strand
GCAGAGCGTCTCGATGCTGCTGTTCACGGCGGTGTCCACGGTCGGGGCGGCGGCAGGAACCGGCTACCGCATGACTGCGTTTCTCGCGGCGGCGTTCTGCGTGCTCGGCGGGATCGTGTTCCTGACCTATAATGAGATCAAGATTAATAAGATCATCAATGAATGATGCGGCAGGTCGAAAAGTGGGATGCCACGCGATGTCAGAATGAGACAAATAACATAAAGTGTTTCGGCGCAAAATTTTTTTGGGCAAAGCAGTTTTATGCAAAGTGTCCTGGCGTAGAAGAGTGGGCGAAAACAGTTCGAAGAAATCGGATAAACGATATGGAAAAGAAGAATTTTGTTCTGAGCGAAGAAAAATATTTCGAGAAAATGCAGCAGGAGGTGCTACCGTATCTGGCGCAGCGCAAAAAAGAACTGTGGCTGGAGCGGGAGCCGGGAAAGCGGCAGTACTGTGTCCGCCACCTCGCGGATGAAGCGGTGGGGACTGTAATCGTCGTACACGGCTTTACCGAGACGGCGGAGAAATATCAGGAGGTCGTCTGGTATTTCCTGAGCCACGGGTATAACGTGTATGTGCCGGAACACTGCGGGCACGGATATAGTTACCGCTTGGTGGAGGGCGACTTGTCGCTCGTGCATGTGGATCATTATGAGCGCTACGTCGCGGATCTGCTCGCGGTGGCGGAGCGGGCGACGAAGGAGCAGAAAGGTCTGCCGCTGTTTCTGTACGCCCACTCGATGGGCGGCGGAGTAGGGGCTGCCGCGCTTTCCAGACAGCCGAAACTGTTTGCGCGGGCGGTGCTCACCTCTCCGATGATCCGGCCGATCACAAGCGGGGTGCCATGGCCCGCGGCAAAGCTGCTGGCAGGGCTTTTCTGCAGGCTTGGACGCGCGGACAAGTATGTGCCGGGCGGGCATCCGTTCGACGGAAAAGAGACCTTCGAGGACAGTCCGTCGACCTGCCGGGAGCGCTACGATTTTTACCAGAGGAGAAGGGAAGAAGAACCAATCTATCAGATGAGCTCGCCCTCATGCGGCTGGCTGCACGAAACGGCAAGGCTGAACCGTTATCTCCAGTCGGACGCTTGGAAACGCATCGAGACTCCGTTCCTGCTCTTTCAGGCGGAGGACGACACTTTTGTGTGGGGCAGCGAGCAGGAGCGCTTCGTGGAGAAGGTGAATCAGAACGGGAAGACCTCCGCGTGCCTGGTGCATGTGCCGGAGACGAAGCACGAGATCTTCAACTCCGCGAGCAGTGTGCTGGAGCCGTACTGGGAGGAGATACTGGCGTTCTTTTCAGAGGGGGCGGAACAGTGAGTACGATTCAGGAGAAATATGAGAAGCTTCAAGGGGTACTGAGAGAGTTGGGCAGCGTGGCGGTCGCCTTCTCGGGCGGTGTGGATTCCACGTTTTTGTTGAAAACTGCACATGATGTGCTGGGAGAGAGGGCTGTCGCGGTGACGGCTCGCTTCTGTTTTTTTCCGGAAAGAGAGGGGCGGGAAGCCGAAGCCTTCTGCCGGGAGAACGGCATCGAACAGCTCGTCCTTGAAGAGGATATTTTGAGTGTAGATGGAATCCGGGAAAATCCGCCGGATCGCTGCTATCTGTGCAAGCGTGCGCTGTTCGGTCGGATCCTTCAGACTGCGCGGGATTGCGGGATCGAGGCGGTCGCGGAGGGCTCGAACATGGACGATACTGGGGATTATCGGCCCGGAATGAAGGCGGTGCGTGAGCTGGGCGTGAGAAGCCCTCTGCAGGAAGCCGGCCTGTATAAAGCCGAGATTCGCGAGCTGTCGCGTCAGCTCGGGCTTGCGACCTGGGAGAAGCCGTCGTATGCCTGCCTTGCCTCGCGTTTTGTGTACGGGGAGACAATCGACGAGGAGCGATTGCGCATGGTCGACCGGGCGGAACAATTGCTGCTTAGTCTCGGATTTCGCCAGATACGCGTGCGCGTGCACGGTACGCTGGCGCGGATCGAAGTGCCGCCGGAAGAGATCGGGCGGATCGCGGAGGATGAAATGCGCAGACAGATCGCGGAGAAGCTGCGGGAATACGGTTTTACTTATGTCACGCTGGATCTTCAGGGATATCGAACCGGGAGTATGAATGAGGCGCTGCCTTCTGTTGAGAAAATATTATAGAAAATATCATAGATAATGATTAAGATTGCAGCAGAAATAGAGGATATTGAGCGTTTCAGCGAGGAGACGTATGAAGCAGAAGATGAAAAATGTAATTAAAGTGGTGATCATTCTTGCAGGAATCCTGATGTTGGCCGTGATCGGACTTGGAGTCTATTTTATCGCCACGAAGCCTAAGGCAGATATCAGTGAGATTCCGCAGAATCTCGGCCTTTCCGTAATCTTATCCGACACCGCTTCCACATCCTCCGAGGATGAGGAGGATTTAAACTGGTATGCGACGCTTGACGAGGCAGGCGAAGATACGAGCCTGATCGAGAACAGTGCTTTTTTCGGCGGATATGACACATCAGAGCGAATCAAGACTTTTGAAGGCGACGATCAGTGTTTGGCGGTCAATGCGTATGACAATCCGAAGAACGAGAACAATGATTTTGTCTCCTTTGTGCTTTATCATAAGCGCGGCGGAAAGTATTCGCAGCCTTACAGAATCTTTTCGACCTGGATTGACTTGAACAGCGACGATATGTATCGCTATGACTGCGACGACGAGGCCGTGAGCCTTCTCAGTCTTGAGGATGCGCTCGGACTGGCGATCGATACGGGAGATGGAAACAAGGTGTACAGCGGATTCTGGACGGACGAGGCGGAGACGAGGTTGCTGACCTTTGCCGGGAAGAAAGCGGACGGCGTGGAGGAAGTCGACTATTTTGACACGCTCTATTATTTCTGGTATATCACTTTGACGGATGTTGAAGAGCGACTTCAGGACATCGACTACGGCAGTTATACCTGCCAGGAACTGATCGACGCGTTGGAAGTGCGGTATGAGAAAGCGGAGTGACAGGGTAAAGATGCTTGCAATCCCCGGACATTTCCTGTACAATAGCATATCAACAAAGGTTATTTTGTGGAAATAATCGGAAAGATGACAGGGAGCAGCCGTAAGACAATTATGAAATGCGAGTCGTTCCCGATCATTGATTAGCGGGGGAAATGCCCTTGGAGAGGAGCAGCCTTATGCTGTCGTTTATATTTACAGAAGATTCTTTCAAGGCGGATATCCCGGAGGGGCATGAAACGCAGAAAGAGCAGAAATATAGAGAGGCTTTCGCGCATGACCGATATCAGGCGCTGTTCCAGCTTGGGTTCGAGGCGGAGGACAGGGGCGAGAGTCCGTCTTTTGCATTTTTGCATACTTTGGCCGCCCGGTTTTTAAAGGCGCTGACCGCGCTTCCGGATCTGGAAGTGGCGCGAGAGCGGATCATGGTGGAACTGACCGAGGAAGACTACGAATCCCTTATCTGCAGGGTTCCCTTTGGAATCGGCGCGGAATATATCAACCGGGCCTGGCTTGCGCTGCAGTATATGAGGCTGACCCAGGTGTTTGGCGAGGCAGTCCGGCTGTATGACGGCACAGTGGGGATGTTCCTGACGGAAAAAAGTCAGAACCTGCGGATACCTGAGCGTGTTTTTTTCCATCTGGTAGAGAATGCGAAGGACAGCGAATCGCCCTTTGCATTTATGGCCACTTATTCCACCAAGGACGCGGATGGGAGCGTGCGGCACATGCCGCTCTCCTATGCCCTCGAAGAATACAGGCAGAACCGGGAGCATCTGCTCTCCCTGCTTTCCTGCCTGGGGCGTGTGGCGGAAATCTCGCCGATGCTCGCTTCTTTTGTGGAATCCGGGGAAATGTTCCATCCGCTCCGGATGAGCGCGCAGGAGGCGTATGAATTCCTGAGATCGCTGCCTGAGATTGAGGCGTGCGGCGTGGTATGCCGCGTCCCGAACTGGTGGAAGCGGCATGAAAGTACAGTAGGTATGCAGGTCAGCCTGGGCGAGAAGCGTCCTTCCATGCTGGGCTTCGACGCGCTGGTTTCCATGAAGCCGCAGCTGGTCTGCAACGGAGTGGCTCTGACTAAGGAAGAGATCGAGGATTTACTGAGGCAGACGGAGGGACTTGCCCAGCTGAAGGGGAAATGGGTGGAAGTCGACCATGAGAGACTTCGCGCGCTGCTTGAGCAGATGGAGAAATATGAGGGCGATCTGACGCTTTTGGAGGCTCTGAAGCTTGAAACCGGTCTGTTGGACAGGGAGCGGAAAGACATTGACGTCGGCCCTGTTGTCACAAACGGGAAATGGCTGAGCGGCCTGCTCAAAGATCTGCGCCAGCCGGGAAGCATGAAAGGCGAGAAAATCCCGGAGGAGGTGCATGCGGAGCTTCGCTCTTACCAAAAGACGGGGTTCCAGTGGCTCTGCTACATGGGAACGCTTGGCTTTGGAGCCTGCCTGGCGGACGACATGGGTCTTGGGAAAACCCTGCAGGTGCTGACCTACCTGTCCTGGCTGCATGAAAAAAAGCCGGA
>CANQIW010000194.1 GCA_947624055.1 uncultured Lachnospiraceae bacterium | reverse complement strand
CTGGAGACGCTGATCGCGGACATCAACGCGGAGATGTACCGGAAGATCACGGAGAACCATGAGGTCGATCCGCAGGAGGCCAGGGAGACGGCAAAGATCGTCGGACTTTCCGCGATCAAATACGGCGATCTCTCGAACCAGGCGTCCAAGGACTATGTTTTCGATATGGACAAGTTTACGTCCTTTGAGGGGAATACCGGCCCGTACATTCTCTACACGATCGTCCGGATCAAGTCGATTCTGAACAAGTACCGCGAGAACTGCGGAAGCGTGCAGAAGGGGCATATTCTCGCACCCGCGAATGAGAGCGAGAAGAGTCTGATGATGGAGCTCGTGAAGTTTAACAGCACGATCGAGCAGGCGTTCGCGGAAACCGCGCCGCACAAGATCTGCGCGTTCATCTATGATCTCGCGAACGCGTTCAACCGCTTCTACCACGAGACGCGGATCCTCGGCGAGGAGGACGCCGCGCGGCAGACAAGCTGGATCGAGCTGCTTGACCTGACGCGCGAGGTGCTCGAGACGAGCATTGACCTGTTGGGCTTTGAGGCGCCCGAGAGGATGTGAACGAACCGTTTTGCCATACAGGGAAGAGGGATGGGAAGCCCGGGCAGATTTATCTGCGCCGGACATCCCGTCCCTCTTTTCATGCCATGTGAAGCAGCGAAGCTGTTTCCCCACCCCGTAGGGGCATGAATTATTGGATGCCATGAAATATCCTCTTGACATACTATGCAATGAATAGTATATTAAACATAATATACAATGCATAGTATATAAAAAGCCGAGGGGGAATATGGTCTGCCTGATGAGCCGCGATATTTCCGCTGAGGCGGCAACGCAAAATGATATACGTGACAGAACGGGAGGGATTTGCATGGATGTTCAGAGAAAGAAGGGAATCCTTGAGGTGTGCGTCCTCGCGGTGCTGAAGAAAGGACCGTCCTACGGCTACCTGATCATTCGGGAGCTGGAGCGCTGCGTGGACATTTCGGAGTCGACGCTGTATCCGATCCTGAAGCGTCTGGAGCAGGGCGGCAGTCTGGAGACATACCGCATGGAGTACAATGGGCGGATGCGAAAGTATTACCGGCTGACGCAGGATGGTCAGCGCAAGATCAATACGTTTCTGGACGAGTGGGACGAGCTGCGCACGATGTACCAGTTCGTTGCAAAGCAGAACGCGCAGGAACCGGAGCAGACAGAGTGTGCGGACGCGGACAGGGAAACAGGGGAGGAGGACTAGTGCCATGAAAAGAGAGGAATATCTGAAGAAGCTGAAATACCAGTTGATCGATCTGCCGGCCGAGGATCTGAAGCAGATTGAGGATTTTTACGAGGAGCTGATCTACGACGGGATGGAACAGGGCTGCTCAGAGGAGGAGATCCTTGCCCGCCTTGAGACGCCGGAGGAGGTTGCGAAGAAGATCCGGGCGGAATACGGCGGTCTGGTGGTCTACACTGCGAAATCCGCGAGCCAGGAGAGCGCGCAGGAATATGAGTCGTCCTCGCTGATCCATACGGTGAAGGTGGAGACGGAGAACCTTCGCATCCGCGTCCGCACTGTGGAGGAAGGGCCGGTGCGCGTCTATTTCAAGCCGAAGGAGGGGCGGGACCTCATTACGTTCGAGGAGAAGGACGGCGTTTTCTCCTTCCGGCACGAGATGAAAGGATCCGTGCACCTGAACTGGCTCAACCTCTTCTGGGATTACAATATCCTCGTGCTGGAGCTCCCGATGAATTATGCCGGGACGCTCAGTCTGCGGACGACGAACGGCTCGATCAAAGCTGCCGGACTTGCCGGACTTGCGGTGGGAGAGATCAGGAGCAACAATGGGACGATCCGCGTGGAGAACTGCCGGGCCGATCGGCTGCACATCACGTCCAACAACGCCAGGATCGAGCTTTCCAATGTGCGCGGGGAGGAGCTGGAGGCGTCGGCGGGGAATGGCCTGGTCTCCCTGAAGGAATGCGGCTTCGTTAAGAAGCTGTCGCTGCAGACGCAGAATGGCGCGGTGTCCGGGCGCAATCTGATCAGCGACCATATCTCCATGCAGACGTTCAACGGCGTCGTCTCCGGCACGATCATCGGGAACCCGGGTGACTACAATATCAGCAGCATGACGCGCAACGGCATGAACAATCTGGAGAATGTGAACGAGCCCGGGCGGACAAAGACGCTTCTGGCGAAGACGCACAACGGCCGGATCCAGATTGAATTCACGATGTAAAAAAAGAATTGTATTCTCCGCGATTCTATGTTATATTTATGAACGCAAGGGACAAAGAAGCCCCGATCCGAAGGGGTGCTTTGTCCTTTTTGCTATGAAAATCAGAAAACGGAGGAGAAGATTATGAAGAAAAACGTTAAGATGGCAGCAGGCCTGTTGTGCGCGGCGGCGGCAGCGGCAGTGATGAGCGCGACAGCGTTCGCGGATGAGGAGACGAAGACGCTTCGCGTCGCGATGGAGTGCGGCTACGCTCCGTACAACTGGACACAGGCCGACGATTCCAACGGCGCGGTGCCGATCGCGGACAGCAAGGAGTTCGCGTACGGTTATGACGTTATGATGGCAAAGCATATCTGCGAGGAGCTTGGCTGGGATCTGGAGATCGTGAAGCTCGACTGGGATTCCCTCGTACCGGCGGTGCAGTCCGGCACGGTGGACTGTGTCATTGCGGGGCAGTCGATCACGTCGGAGCGCCTTGAGATGGTGGATTTCACAGAGCCGTACTATTACGCGTCGATCATCACGCTGACCAAGGCGGACAGCGATTACGCGGACGCCGAGGGCGTCGCGGATCTTGCCGGCGCGACGGCTACCTCTCAGCTGAACACGGTATGGTACGATGTGTGCCTGCCGCAGATTCCGGACGCGAACATTCTTCCGGCGCAGGAATCCGCTCCGGCGATGCTGGTTGCTCTTGACGCGGACAAGTGCGACATTGTCGTGACTGATATGCCGACCGGTATGGCCGCGTGCGTAGCTTACCCGGATTTCAAGCTGCTCGACTTCACAGGTTCGGACGACGACTTTGAGGTGTCCGAGGAGGAGATCAACATCGGTATCTCCCTGCAGAAGGGCAACACGGAGCTTCTTGACGCGATCAACGGCGTGCTTGCGGACATGACCGTTGAGGACTACGAGGAAATGATGAACGAGGCGATTTCCGTACAGCCGCTCTCAGACGCGGAGGAGGAGACGGAAGAGTAACCGCAACAACGTACAGGACAGTATGCGGAGTATCCCGGGGCAGCGCGCGTGCGGCAGAAAAGCGCCTGCTTCCGGGACGCTCGTGTAGTTTCAGCAAGAGAAGGAGAAGGGTATGCCACAGGACTTTTTCGGCAGGATCGTCTATATCCTGCAGACACGCGGATTGTCTTATCTGGATGGCGCCAAGAACACGATGATCATCGCGCTGGTCAGCACTCTGATCGGCTGTATCATCGGCTTTGCGGTCGGCATCGTGCAGACGATCCCGGTCAGCAAAAATGACAATATCATCAAGCGCGGACTGCTCTGGATCGTCCGGCTGGTGCTGAACGCCTACGTCGAGGTGTTCCGCGGCACGCCGATGATGGCGCAGGCGATGTTCATCTATTTCGGCTCGTCGGTGCTGTTTAACATCAACATGTCGATGTGGTTCGCGGCTTTCTTCATCGTGTCGATCAACACCGGCGCATACATGGCCGAGACGGTTCGCGGCGGCATTCTTTCCATCGATCCGGGGCAGACCGAGGGCGCGAAGGCCATCGGCATGACGCATGTGCAGACGATGCTCTATGTCATCCTGCCGCAGGCGCTGCGCAACATCATGCCCCAGATCGGCAACAACCTGATCATCAACATCAAGGATACCTGCGTGCTCTCCGTCATCGGCATCGTGGAGCTGTTCTACGCGGCCAAGAGTGTGGCGGGCGCATATTACACCTACTTTGAGTCGTTCACGGTGGCGATGGTCGTCTACTTTGTGCTGACATTTGCCTGCTCGCGCATCCTGCGCTTCTGGGAGGGCAAGATGGACGGTTCGGACAGCTACGACCTGGCGACGACGGACACGCTCGCGCACACGAGCGGCCTGTACAATTATCCGGGGAAGGAGGAGGACGAATGGACAGAGAACAAGTGATCGCGATCAATCATCTGAGCAAGAGCTTCGGAAAGAACGTCGTGCTGCGCGACATCGATTTCTCGGTCTCGACAGGCGACGTGACCTGCATCATCGGCGCCTCCGGCTCCGGCAAGTCCACGCTGCTGCGGTGCATCAACCTGCTTGAGACGCCGACGACCGGCGAGATCCTCTTTCACGGGCAGAACATCGAGGGGCCGCACACAAACGCGGCGTCCTATCGCGCGAAGGTCGGCATGGTGTTCCAGAGCTTCAACCTTTTCAATAACATGACCGTGCTGAAGAACTGCATGGTCGGGCAGATCAAGGTGCTGAAGAAGAGCAAAGACGAGGCGAAGCAGAACGCCCTGCGCTTCCTCGAGAAGGTCGGCATGGCCCCGTACATCAACGCGAAGCCGCGCCAGCTCTCCGGCGGACAGAAGCAGCGTGTCGCGATCGC
>CANQIW010000193.1 GCA_947624055.1 uncultured Lachnospiraceae bacterium | reverse complement strand
TTTTTTCATGACTCGTTCCTCCTGAAATGAATTGTATCAAATTTAGCTATATCGCTATTATAAATTATTTTTTTCTCTGATACAACTATAAATTTTGACGATGTAGATAAAAATTTCTTGCCAGTTTTTGTTGCTTTTGCATAAGAAAAATGCTATATTAAAAACCGTAATGAGAAAAAGATATCCGATTTATAAAATCGGGTATTTCAGAGAAAGGATGCGGAAACAGCATGTATAATATGGAACCTTACCTGAAAGAGATCGACCGTGTGATCGCGAGCGGACCGTACCGCGACGACTGGCAGTCGCTTGGCGCTTACCGCGTGCCCCGGTGGTACGAGGAGATTAAATTCGGGATCTTCATCCACTGGGGCGTGTTCAGCGTCCCGGCGTTCGCCAGCGAGTGGTATCCCAGGTGCATGTACATCAAGGACAGCCCGGAGTACGAGCACCACAGGAAGACTTACGGGTCGCACACGCAGTTCGGCTACAAGGATTTTATCCCGATGTTCCGAGCGGAGAAGTTTGACCCGGAGGAATGGATCGAACTGTTTGAGCGCTCCGGCGCGCAGTACGTGGTTCCGGTGGCGGAGCATCACGATGGATTTCAGATGTACAAAAGCGAGATCTCAGAGTGGAACGCGGCGAACATGGGGCCGAAGCGCGATGTGCTCGGGGAGCTCTCCGAGGCGGCCCGGGCGCACGGTCTGACCGCCGGGGCGTCGAGTCATCGGATCGAGCACTGGTTTTTCCTTGGGCATGGGAGAGAATTTGACAGCGATATCCGCGGGGGGCTGAAACGGGGAGACCTCTACTGGCCGTCGATGCCGGAGGCGGATCTTTTCGACCTGTTCAGCGAGCCGGTTCCGACGGAGGAATTCCTTCAGGACTGGCTGGTGCGCAGCTGCGAGATTATCGACCGCTATCACCCGCGCATCCTGTACTTCGACTGGTGGATCCAGCACTCTGCGGTGAAGCCGTACCTTCGGAAGCTGGCGGCATATTATTACAACCGCGCGGCCGAGTGGGGGACGTCCGTTGTCATCAACTACAAGCACGACGCGTTCCCGTTCGGCACGGCTGTGCCGGATGTGGAGCGCGGACAGTTCGGACAGGCTCAGACCTTCGCATGGCAGGCGGACACGTCGATCGCGCTGAATTCCTGGTGCTACACCAAGAACAATCAGTTCCGCCGTCCGGCGGAGCTTCTGCAGGTGCTCGCGGACGTCGTGAGCAAGAACGGGCGGCTGCTTTTGAATGTGGGACCGAAGTCGGACGGGACGATCTGCGAGACGGAGAAGAAGGTGCTCCGGGAGATCGGTGAGTGGATGGATATAAATAAAGAAGCAATCCGCGGATCACGCCCCTGGAAGATCTGGGGCGAGGGCGAGGCGAAGACGGAGGACAGGAAATTTTCTGAGGGCGCCGATCCGGGCTACACGAGCAGGGACTTCCGCTTCACGGCGGCGGGCGGATCCATTTACGCGATCGCGATGGTGTGCAGCAGCGACGGAAACTATTGCGTCAGATCCCTGAGAAAGTCGGGGGATGAGAACGCGAACCTGAGTTTTCAGGGCATTATAAAGCGCATCCGGGTGCTCGGATGCGCGCAGGAGCCGGTATGGAGACAGACGGAGGAGGGACTCATGATTGAGACCGGTTTCCGCAGCGACAAGCCGGTGGTGTTCCGGATCGAAACGGAATGAGCGATGCCTGAAACGCTGCGGGAGGCAGAGAGAGGCAGAACAGCTCCGGGCGGATACCTCTGGAGATCCTTCCCGAAGCTGTCCTGCCTTTTTCGGCTGATAAAGCGCCTGAATCGGGTTATGTCTCGGATTCGGCCGCGCGGGCACTTTCGATCTTAGCAATCTGCCCCACAGCGTAATTGTAGATGAAGCGGTAATCATCCTGCGAGTAGTGGATCCCGTCGATCGTCTCGATCTCGGCGGCCTTAATCTGTGTGTAGCTGTCCAGGTAGCTGTCCGGCGACAGGGCTTTCAGATGGTCGTTGAAGTCCGCGATCTCCTCGTTTGTGATATTGTGGCATTCCTCTGGGTCGATCGGATTGACCGACAGGAAATAGAAGTGCCTGTCCGGATACTCCTGAAGCAGCGATCCGTACAGATCCATATAATTCTCCAGATTGTCGTAGTCGTTGACGCCGAAATTCAATACGATCACAGAGTCGGGATGGGTTCTGAGTGCGTCGCGCATTTCGTCCAGCCCGCTTTCGACGAACCAGTTATAGCCTTCGCCGGCGGCGCCGATGTATACGTCGCTGTTGGCGACGGCTTTTTGCATGCCGAGCGTGCGGGAATCCCCGACCCAGATCACGGACGGGGTTCCGTCGGAGGAATCCGTGGCTGCCGCTTCCGCCTTTGTAAACTTTTCTGTGTTCTGAACTTCCGATATCTCTTCTGATGTATTTTCGGATTGCTTTTCAGCTGCGGTCTCCTGCAGTGCCTGAATGACGGCATTGGCTTCGGACTCCGTCCCCTCATTCGAGGTGGGAATCAACTGGTCGCGGTATTGCCAGGTCAGGTATCCGGCAAGCAGGCCGAGCGCTACGATCGCCAGAACGGACAGGATAATGCCGACAACAGTTTCTCTTTTCATATAATATGTCCTCTCATGAAAATCAAACAGTTAAATTCTTGCTGAAGTCTACTATACCATACAAACAGAAAATGTCAAACAATATCATGTGAGGGAAATCGACATATTCCCCGAAATGTTGTGGAAATAACGCATCGTTGACGAAAACGATGAAATCCCCGGCAATTTCCGTCAGGGAGCAGAGAATATCTATGAAAAATCTAAGAAAAATAAAAAAGGCTATTGACAAACGGTTTGCACGGTATTATATTAACAGCGTAGATGTTAGCACTCGATTGGATAGAGTGCTAACAGCAAAGAGGAGAGGAGGCGCTCAGATGCAGCTGGATGACCGGAAATGGACGATCCTGAAAGCGATCATCAAGACCTATCTGGAGACGGGCGAACCGGTCGGATCGAGAACGATATCGAAATTCGCGGATCTGAATCTGAGTTCCGCCACCATACGAAATGAGATGTCGGATCTCGAGGAGATGGGGCTGATCCTTCAGCCGCACACCTCGGCAGGGCGTATTCCCTCCGATGCGGGTTACCGCCTGTATGTGGACTACATGCTGGAAGAGAAGGACCGTGAGGTCACGGAGATGAAGGAGCTCGTGCTGCAGCGGCAGGATAAGATGGAGCTTCTGCTCAAGCAGATGGCAAAGCTGCTCGCGGCCAACACAAACTACGCGGCGATGATCTCCGGACCGCAGTACCACCGGACGAAGCTGAAGTTCATCCAGCTCTCGATCGTCAGCGAGACGCAGATCCTTGCGGTGATCGTCGCGGAGGGGAACGTCGTCAAGAACAAGATGCTGAATCTTGAGCACGGGCTGGATCAGAAAACGATCCTGGAGCTGAACATCCTGCTCAACACCGCGCTGAACGGGCTTACGCTCGAGGAGATCAACCTCGGCACGATCGCGAAGCTGAAGGAACAGGCGGGCATCCACAGCGAGGTGGTCAACCGGGTGCTGGACGCGGTCGCGGAGTCGATCCAGAAGGAAGAAGAGGTCGAGATCTACACGAGCGGCGCGACCAACATTTTCAAATATCCGGAGCTGAGCAGCAGCGAGAAGGCAAGCGAGCTGATCAGCGCGTTCGAGGAGAAGAAGGATCTGGTCGATATGATCAGCCAGGACGCTCAGACGGATGAGACCGGGATCCAGGTATATATCGGGCAGGAGGCGCCGCTTGCGACGATGCAGGACTGCAGCGTGGTCACGGCCACATACGAACTCGGAGAGGGAATGTATGGAAGGATCGGCGTGATCGGGCCGAAGCGTATGGATTATGATAAGGTAGTCAATACGCTGCGGACGCTGATGGCGCAGCTGGATCAGATATTCAAAAAAGAGTAGAGAGGTGAAAGACCGGTGGAAGAGAACAGGAACGAAGAAGTTCGGGAAGAGACATCGGAAGGATTCAAGAGAGAAGACCCGTCGGGCGCCGGTGAGGCGTCGGCAGGGATGAAAGAAGCAGAGCAGAATACAGAGCCGTCGGAAGAGGTTGCACAGGGATCTGAGGAAAAGACACAGGAAACAGATGGACAGCAGGAGAATGGCGAGTCCGAGGACGGACAGGACGTAGAAGGCGCTTCCTGTGAGGAAGCCACAGACGGACAAGACGACGGCAGTTCCCGTGAGGAGGCCGATGATGCCGGGGATGAGGAAGCCGGCGACAGCGAAACCGCCGGGAGCCAGGGGCAGGACGGGAACGTCCGCAGAGGACTGTTCGGGAAGAAAAAGAAAGACAAGCGTGACCAGCAGATCGAGGAGCTGACCGACCGGGTGCAGCGGCAGATGGCCGAGTTTGACAACTTCCGCAAACGCTCCGAGAAGGAGAAATCGGCGATGTACGAGATCGGCGCGAAGAGCGTGATCGAGAAGATCCTGCCGACGATCGACAATTTCGAGCGGGGATTTGCGGGACTTACGGACGAGCAGAAGGAAGACCCGTTCGTGCAGGGCATGGAAAAGGTCT
>CANQIW010000192.1 GCA_947624055.1 uncultured Lachnospiraceae bacterium | reverse complement strand
CGCGCACAGATAGACGACCGCGGAAATCCCGCAGTAAACCTGCACCGGATACTCTTTCAGCTGATCCAGCAGTTTTCTCGCCCCGCTGTAAAAGCCGACGTCCCCGGAGAGCAGGATCGCAGCCCGCTCATACTCCGGATGTGTCTCCAGATACGTCCTTATCCCCTCCGGCAGGTACGCCGGAACCTTCGGCGCAGACAGCTTCCGCACGCATTCCAGCATGCGCGGCGCCCCGATCAGCACATCGGCCTCTTCGCAGGCGCGCCGCGCCTCTACCGTCATATTGTCCGGATTTCCCATACCGATCCCGATCAGGGAAACGCTCTGCTTCGGTGAGATCTGCCATTCTTCGCAGAGAATTCTTCTGATCTCAGCCGCCGAATATCCCGCCTCTTTCTGCGGGCGTCCCACAACCACAAGCTGCGCGCCTGCCCTTTTCGCAGCCCGCGCCTTCTCCGGAAAGCCTCCGGCCTTGCCGGATTCCTTTGTTACCAGATAGCGCGCGTTCACCTGTTTCAGCAGTGCATAGTTCAATTCCCCGTCGAACGGCCCCTGCATGCAGATCAGATTTCTGCCCTGAAATCCGAGCGCCGCGGCAGACGCCGCCGCCTCCGGCGTTGAGAGTACGCGCGCGAAGACCCGCTCCCGATAATCAGGAAGCCGCGTATATCTCTCCAGCTCCTTGCTCCCGGTGGCCGCCAGGATGTTTCCCTCCGTGTGAGAAAGATATTCCACCGCTTCCTGCACGGAATCCACGAAAATGCAGGAGGCATCCTGCGCGATTTCTTTTCCGTCTCCCCGGACATCCCCGTTTGCCTTATCTGCCGAGGAATCCGCACGGCGCGCGACATTCGCGCTCTCCTCGCGCAAAAGCCGCAGATAACGGCAGCCTGCCGTCTCGCATGCCCCGCGGATATTTTGCGTGACAACCGCCGCGTACGGATGGGTCGCGTCCACGACATGGGTGATCCCGCTTTCCCTCATCAGGCGAGCCATCTCCTCCTGTGTCAGTCGTCCCGCATGGATCTCATGCAAAGAGGACGTCATGTCCAGAAGCTGTTCCCCGTATTCCGTCGCCACACAGATTTCACAGGCGATCCCGTTTCGGTCAAGGAATTCCGCCAGCTCACGACCTTCCGTGGTTCCCGCAAACAAAAGTAATTTACTCATCCCGGCGTCCTCCCGGCGTCAATTCTTTCCCATCGTCGCTCCGATATCCTCCCGATGTCATTTCTTTTCCGTCTTCGCTCCGATATCCTCCCGACGTCATTTCTTTCCCGTCTTTGCTCCGGTACCCTCTCGGCGTCACCATCCGCCCGCCGAGCATGACAGTCTGTGAATTTCCGACAAAGACCGTCGTAAACATGTCCACCTGCGTATCCCTCAGCTCCTTCAGCGAAAGTACGCGCATGCCTTCTCCTTCGCGGCCGATGCTGCCGGCGATTCCGCAGACCGTATCCTCCGCCTTGTACCGCAGCAGCAGATCACACGCCCTGCGCAGGTAATCAGAGCGCTTCCTGCTGGACGGGTTGTACAGACAGATCACGAAATCCGCCTCCGCGGCGGCGAGCAGGCGCCGCTCGATCTTCTCCCAGGGCGTCAGGAGATCACTCAGGCTGATCACGGCAAAATCATGGATCAGGGGCGCGCCCAGCAGCGCAGCGCCGCTTAGGGCGGCCGTCACGCCCGGTATCACATCCACTGCAATCGACGGGTAATTCTCCCCCACCTCCAGCATCAGGCCGGACATCCCGTAGACGCCCGCGTCCCCACTGCAGATCATCGCCACCGTCTTTCCCTTTGACGCCTCCTCAAAGGCAAGCACACAGCGCTCCCTCTCCTTTCGCATCGGCGTCGTCAGAAATTCCTTATCCGGGAAATGTTCCTTCACCAGATCCACATAAACGGTGTAGCCCACGATCACATCACAGGTCTTCAGGCACTGCGCCGCGCGTATCGTCATCTGTTCGTACGCGCCCGGACCAATTCCCACCACATAAACCTTACCCAAATTCCACACTCCAATCTCTGACGGCAAGCGCGACGGTCACACCGTCCCCCGCCGTTTTCTTCTGTATCAGTTTCCCGCAGCGTGGCGTCATAGTCTTGCCGCCGGACGCCGATCCGGCATTGCGGCCGCACTCGTCGGTCTGTATATCATTCTTTTCTGTCTTCCGTTGTTCTCTTCCTTGTCCGCCGCTCGCCAGCGCCGCGCTGCGCTCGCAGACATTGGAAACGCCCGTGACAGCTTCCACAAAGGCCGACTCCGAAAATTCGCCCGGCGCCTCCATAAGCTCCTGCGCCGAGTACGTGATAAATTCAATCCCATACTTATCTGCAAAGCCCAAAAGCCCCGGCTCCTCCGCCTTGATGTCAATGCTGGCAAGCCGCTCCACGCTGTGCAGCGACACGCCGCAGGAGCGCAGAACCGCAACTATTCTTTTCTCGATCAGCGCCGGATCCGCATTCTTCCTGCAGCCTACGCCGATGCTGACGATCCGCGGAACAAGGGTCAGGGTCTGTTCAAAGGGCCGCTTCGCCTCATCCAGCGTGACGCAGATGCCACGACCCTTTGCAGACGCTTCCCAGGGCTCCAGTTCCGTCGGAAGCTCTCCCACCACCGGAAAATCCGTGAAAAAGCCGATCTTCTTCCCGTCCAGCACATCCGCTGAAATCTTCTTCGCGAGCTTCATATCAGAAATCCAAAGCTGATTTTTCTTCGCGAACACATCGACCGCAAACTTCCCATTCAAATCTGTCGCCGTCGTGATCACCGCCACGGCGCCCAGCTCCTCCGAAAGCCTGGCAGCAAGCGCGTTCGCGCCTCCGATATGCCCGGAGACCAGCGGGATCACAAACTTTCCAAGTTCGTCCACGCACAACACCGCCGGATCGCTCGTCTTGCTTTTCAGAAACGGAGCGATGCTGCGCACGGCAATCCCCGTCGCGCCTACGAAGACCAGCGCCTCGTATTTGGCAAACGCTTCCTGCGTCCACTGACGCAGCGGCAGCTGCAAAGGCTCCACCCGTCCGCCCGGCTCACACTCCGGAGATAGCCCATGATCCGGATCCCCACAGGTCTCAGGCTGGAACACATAATCCGACTTCGCGCACCAAACGCGGACGCACAGCTTCTCATCCTCCGAAAAGCCCCTGTTCTTCGCTCTCCCCCTGTCGCCTGACGCCCTGTCCGATCCAGACGTTCCCCTGTCCTTTGAGACTTCCGCACCGCTCCAGGCATCTTTTCCTTTCGACTTCCCGCTTCCTTTCAGCGCTTCCCGGATCCGCACCGCCGTGTCCGCGCCGTGTGCAGTAAAGCATATGATCGCAATCTTCATGATCTGAATTCCTGTTCTGATCTCTGTACTCTCTTTCGCTGCTTCATAAATCCATTCCCCCGCGTTTTACAGATCCGCAGGCTTTTCTGCCGCGTTCCCGGCATTCTGCCGATCCATGGGCTTTGCCTCCCGGAATTCTGTCGTGAACGCCGGATTATACAGATCCGATCTTCGGTAAATGCTGTGGCTGACCACATCCCCGACGATGATCAGGGCCGTCTTTGTGATCTGGTTGCGCTTCGCCGTCTCCGCCAGCGTGCCTACCGTGCAGACAAACGATTTCTCATCCTCCCAGGTCGCCTTGTAGACGATTGCCGCAGGCGTCTCCGGCTCGTAACCGCCCGCAAGCAAACGCTTCGACAACTCCTCCAGCATCCCGGCGCTCAAAAAGATCACCATCGTCGCGTGATGCGCGGCGAGCGAAGCGATCTCCTCCCGCTCCGGCACCGGCGTCCGACCCGCCATGCGCGTGATGATCACGCTCTGCGAGACGTCCGGCAGCGTATATTCGAGGTTCAGCGCCGCCGCCGCGCCGCAGAACGAACTGACGCCCGGACAGTAGTCGTAGGCGATCCCCTCCTCGTCCAGCGCATCCATCTGCTCGCGGATCGCCCCGTAGAGACAGGGATCTCCCGTATGCAACCGCACAGACGTCCGGCCTGACGCTTCAGCCTTCCTCAATACTTCCAGCACTTCCTCCAGCGTCATCTTCGCGCTGTTGCAGACCTCGCAATCCGGCTTTCTGTGATCGAGAAGCTTCGGATTCACCAGTGATCCGGCATAGACGATCACATCCGCCTCCTGCAGATAGCGCATCCCCCGCAGCGTGATCAGATCCGGCGCTCCTGAGCCGGCGCCAACAAAATGTACCATATCGTTTTCCTTTCCGTCTTTTCTGATTTCATTTTTCTGATATCATTCTCTAAAACCAGCATCGTAACTTCCAAATCAATCATCCTGATTGATATAAGACAATGTTTACCGATGCGCTATGCAACGTGATCTCATGCATCGGCGGTCTCTATGTATTCTGTGGTACAGACTCCCGGATCGTCCGCAGAAGCCCCTCCGCTCCTTCCGTCTGCGCCAGATAACCATACTCCGTGGAGAACAGGATTGCCTCCGTCTGCAAGGCCTCTCCGGCCCGATGCTGAAGGTAATAATGCACCCGTTCTGCCGCAAGTTCCATCGTCTGCCGCACAAGCCCGACCCGCCTGAGAATTTCCAGCGCCTCGTCCGTCGTCTCCGTCTCCAGAATCCTGCAGGCCGTCTCCCGATCCGCCCCGGCGCGCAGCGCGAAAGCCGCCATCAGCTCCGCCCG
>CANQIW010000191.1 GCA_947624055.1 uncultured Lachnospiraceae bacterium | reverse complement strand
CAGATCAAGCAGCTTGCCGGCATGCGCGGCCTGATGGCCGATACGACCGGACACACGATCGAGCTGCCGATCAAGTCGAATTTCCGTGAGGGACTCGATGTTCTGGAGTACTTCATGTCGGCGCACGGCGCCCGCAAGGGTCTGTCTGACACGGCTCTGCGTACGGCTGACTCAGGATATCTGACAAGGCGTCTGGTGGACGTTTCTCAGGAACTGATCATCCGTGAGGTGGACTGCTGTGAGGGCAGGGATGAGATCCCGGGCATGTATGTCAAGGCGTTCACGGACGGAAGAGAAGAGATCGAGAGCGTGCAGGAGCGCATTACGGGCCGCGTCTCCTGCGAGACGATCTGCGACAAAGACGGTGAGGTGATCGTCGAAGCGAACCATATGATCACCCCGGGCCGCGCGGCGCGCATTATGAAGGACGGAGTGAAGGCGGACGGCAAGCCGTACGAGAAGATCAAGATCCGTACGATCCTGACCTGCCGCTCGCACAACGGCATCTGCGCGAAGTGCTACGGAGCGAACCTCGCGACCGGCGAGACCGTGCAGGTGGGCGAGTCCGTCGGCATTATCGCGGCGCAGTCCATCGGCGAGCCGGGTACCCAGCTGACGATGCGTACCTTCCACACCGGCGGCGTGGCAGGCGGAGATATCACACAGGGTCTTCCGCGTGTCGAAGAGCTGTTCGAGGCGAGAAAGCCGAAGGGACTTGCGATCATCACGGAGATCGCGGGCAACGTTACGATCCGCGACACGAAGAAGAAGCGTGAGATCGTCGTGACAAACGACGAGACGGGCGAATCCAAGACATACCTGATTCCGTACGGATCGAGGATCAAGGCTGCGGACGGCGCGTATCTGGAGGCCGGCGACGAGCTGACAGAGGGCAGCGTCAATCCGCACGACATCCTGAAGATCAAGGGCGTCGAGGCCGTGCAGGACTATATGCTCCGAGAGGTGCAGCGTGTGTACCGTCTGCAGGGCGTGGAGATCAACGATAAGCACATCGAGGTCATTGTGCGCCAGATGCTCAAGAAGATCCGAGTCGAGAACAACGGCGATACAGGCTTCCTGCCCGGCACGCTGGTCGATATTCTGGACTTTGACGATATGAATGAGAAGATGGCTGCGGAGGGCAAGGAGCCGGCGGAAGGCAAGCGCGTCATGCTCGGCATCACGAAGGCCGCTCTGGCGACGAATTCGTTCCTCTCGGCGGCGTCCTTCCAGGAGACCACAAAGGTGCTCACCGAGGCGGCGATCAAGGGCAAGGTTGATCCGCTGATCGGCCTGAAGGAGAACGTCATCATCGGTAAGCTGATTCCGGCAGGCACCGGCATGAAGCGTTATCACAATGTCAGACTCGACATTTCAGGGACCGACGATTACCAGTACACACTGGCGGAGGAAGCGCCGGCTGCGGCGGGAGAGATCGACGAGAATGAGGAAGTGGTTCTGGATGAGCTGGCGGACGACTACGAGGAGAAGCAGGCTGAGGCAGAAACTGTGACAGAAGGAGCCGAGGCAGCGGAGCAGCCAGAGGCGGCTGAAGAACCGGTCGGAGCCGGAACGGAGAAATAGAAGCTCCGCATTATGACAAAAGAAAAAAGACCTGATAGAAAGCACGGCAAGAGAGGCAAAAGCCGCGCGGAAGAATAACAGAGAGCCCCCGGAAGGACAGCGAAAGCGAATCCTTTCGGGGGCTTTTTGCGGCTCCCGGACAAAGAAAGCCGGGGGAGTTTTTTCGAATAATGACCGCCGGGCGGCATGTGTATTTAACGCGTATTTAACAGAGGAAGTTTATTTCCGGGATTTGGAATCGCGCCTGGCCTGTTTTTGATCCCTAAGGTCGCTGACAAGCTTCCGAAAAGACATATCTTCGGACAGGCGGTCCGAGGTGCCCGGATCGTCCTCCTCAGAGAAATCCTCATCGTAGATGTCTTCGTAGAAATCTCTGCCGTATCTGCCCGGTTCATCCGGCGGGTATGGGTCGCTCCGGGAATATGCGCCGCGCTGTGCGTATGGATCGCTTCGGGGGTATGCACTGTCATGGATGTATGGATCATTTCTGGAATATGCGCCGTCCTTTGCGTATGGATCGCTTCGGGGGTATGGCTGCCGCGGGCGTTCAGCGGGGCGGCTGCCGGGCCGCATTGGCGGATATGCCTGTCCCTGATAGCCGGGCATGCCATATTGCGGCGGAAGCTGGGGCGGTATGCCGGGATCCGGCTGCTCCGTGCGGTTCTTTGCACGCGCAAACGGGCGGAAGATGGTCTTGCGTCCGGCCCATCCTATGATCCGGACAAAGATGATACCGATGAAAACGCCGGCGGAATCGATCAGGACGTCCATCCTGGACGGACCGCGTCCATCCACATACGCCTGGTGGTACTCGTCCCCACACGCGAAGCCTACACAGAGGATCCCGGCGGTGAAAAGCAGCAGGATACCGCGGAGACCATAGACATACAGCGGGAAAGCCATTGCGACAGCGAGCAGGAAATACTCTGTCATATGCGCAAGCTTGCGCACCGGCACATGAAAGCGCGTCGCCAGCTGGTCAACCTCCCAGGGCTGCAGATCTGCTCCCAGAACTTCGCCGCCGACCTCAACAATCTTGTAGCTTACCTGATAGCTGAGATTGGACGAGGTCGTACCGTCCTGTGCAGAGAAAGAATAGATCATATACATGATGATAATTGCGGGTAAAAAAGAAAACGGCTTCAGAAATTTTATGATCATACAGACAAATCTCCTTATCTGTTCTCCGGTCTCTAGCGGCTATTTTAACATCCGACCGTTGCGGTGTCCAGTCATTTAAGAAAAATCTAAGAATACAGGGAGGGTACCTTGAATCTGTCAGAAAAGAATCCTGATATCACAAAAGATTATAAAAAGAAAAATGGTAATATTTTAAACAGGGTTGAAATGGTTGACATTCCGGGTATTAGGTGTTAGAATTTCAATGCATTTTGAAAAAGTTTTTTAATGTTTACACTGGGAACATACAGGAGGACAGGGGTAGTTTGATGCTTGCTCCGACACTGTTCCTTCGACAGGACATGTATTACAGGATAAAACCAGGCTGAGAAACACGGGTCATGAGGCAGCGTTTCCGGCGAAAGGGGTCATAGCGGCCACGGCAAAGGCGGAGGCATTCGGGCGGTCCGAAAGCGGACAGGTCGAGGTGGCGAAGCATACCCTGTTCAAGGCGGATTTTTTCGCGGGCTTCTTTTGCATTAGGAGAGAGTCGGGTGAATGGCAAATCTGACAGTCAATAAGCCGGGCAGACAATAAGCACAGACTGTGAGGGAACAATAAGTAACAGGCGAAGAACCAGGGATATAGCAAACTGTGGGGATAACAAGCCGATCAAACAGGAGAGTGGCAGATCAGGGAGGAACCCGGCATGGCGTGGTACGTGATACAGACCTATACAGGTGGAGAAGAAAAGCTGGTGGAGATGGTTCGGCGCATCGTGCCGACGCAGCATTACGGAGAGTGCTTTGTGGCCTACGCGGAGCAGCTGCGCCACAGACAGCAGGAAAACCAGATCCATGTGCTGCGGCTGTTCCCAGGCTATGTATTCATTTCCTCCGGGGACATAGAGCAGTTATTCCGTCATCTGAAAAAAGTTCCGGCGATGACGAAGATCATGTCGACGGATGATTTCGCGTTTACTCCGCTCTGTGACGGGGAGGCGGAATTCCTGCTCGGTATCATGGATGCGGATCATATCGTGCGTCTTTCCTATGTGGCGACCGATGGCAGGGATCATGTGAGCTACCTGTCCGGGCCGCTGGAGCGATGCCGGGATCAGATCTGTTCCTATCGCTTTCGCAAGCGCTACGCGGCGGTTCGTCTGCTGATCGAGGGCAGGGAGAAAGAAGTAAAGCTGGGAATCATCCTGAACGACGACGTGCGCCGGGAGCTGGCGTACGGGAGGGTGGAGGCGGCGGTTGAGCTGCCGGAGAAGTACAGCATCTGGAGGGAAGACCGTTCGTCGGGAAGAGACGGTATCTCAGAAACCGGAGACAGAAACCCAGAGAATCGGGCAGACAAAGCGGACAGGGAGCCGGGGAGTCCGGCAGACGCAGAGGGCAGTGTTCTGGGACAGGCAGGAACAGGGGAATGGGAACCGGCTGCAGAGGCAGGTTCATTACATAGAGCGGCAAAACAGAAAAGCAAACAGAAAGATAAGCAGAAGGACAGACAGAAAGCGCTGCAGGCTGTAGCGGGCGACCGGGTGCTCGTTATGGAGGGCGCGTTTGAGGGAAGCGTGGCCGTGGTCAGCCAGGTGAGGAAGGATACGCTTCGGATCTCCGTGCAGATGTTCGGGCGGGAGATACAGGCGGAAGTGCCGGGGGATAGTGTACAGAGGATTGAAAAGGCGAACAGTTAAGAAAGAGAAAAAGACAAGGGTATTATAGAGTAGAGAAAAGGAAAGGCAGAATTCTCCTGCCCGGCATGGAAATGCCGGATGGGAGAATTTTTTCATGCATAAGATTAGACAGATCAAATAGTTGGATAGATTATATCGCAGATCAAATAATCGGACAGGTTAAGCCAAAGACGACAGGGACAGTAAGGTTACATGGACAAAAACAGGATTTTATCGGATCCGCGCTTTGCGGGGATCGAACCGTTTGAAAATAAGATATGGCTTTCTT
>CANQIW010000190.1 GCA_947624055.1 uncultured Lachnospiraceae bacterium | reverse complement strand
GGGATATTTCCCCGGTTTCCGTATACGATCCGCACCCGCGAGGGCGTCGCGAACGGATCTCCCTGCACATGGTCGATACACAGGCGGTATGTCCTGAAATCGTACTCCCCCTCGAGCACCTTGTAAGCCTTGTAGCCCTTATGGTCGATCTGGCGCAGCTGCGCCCTCAGTTCATTCTGTGTCTTCATGGTATCACTCCCTCTTAGTCTGTCCAATTATAGCAAAACGCCCCGCGTTTCCGCAAGACGTTTTTTTCTGTATTGCAGGTAAGTTTCCGCCTCGCACCCGGTCTTACGGAATGCTCAGCCCTTTCCCCAGCGCATATAAAATCCCAGCAGGCTCCCGCTCACCTTTCCGGCTGCCATCGTGATCACGATCCAGCTCAGGCCTTTTGTGATGCCGAGCCGCCTGCAGTAGACCGGGAACACGTTGACGACCTCCGCGAGCGCCAGGATCCAACCGCCCACAAAGATCCCGATGAACAGTCCGCCGAGTCCCAGGATCCACGCGCCGAACGGCAGGCGCAGCTCGTAAACGGTCAGCAGCGTACCTGCCACCGCGCCGAGAAGGATCGCGTCCTCATAGCAGAAGATCCGCTTCGCCGTGCGCGTGATCCCGATATACCGCGTGATGATCCCGAGCCCGACCATCAGCGCCACAACGCCCCCGGCCACGATAAAGCCGGAGGAAAATCCGATCAGTGTGATCAGCGCCTGCGCCATCCATGTATGTCCCATAGCTCCGCCCTCCTGCAGCTGTTATTCGCCCATCCAGCCTTCCCGCCCCCGGCAGCGCGCTCCCCGGCCTGCTCTGTACAGCTGCCTTCGGGCAGCGCCGCTTTTGTCTACGGCCTGCGCTCCTTCCGGTTGCCGGACTCGATCAGCGTCGTGTCGATATCGTCCTCATATGTGCGCATCTCGACCTCCAGCGGCGTCGGATCCGAGAGATTCTTTTTGCGCGCAAAGTGATGGAAGAAAATGAGTATGCCGAGTCCCACACCGACCGAGTAGGAAAGCTCAAGCAGCGTGAAGCCGTCCGAGGCTTCCCCGGTAAATGTCTCGTAGAGCTGCGCGAACAGCGTCGTGATCCCGACGTCGTTGTTAAAGGCCATGATGGAGAAGGCTGCCCCGAAGAAGGCCAGCACGCACACGAAAATCGTCTTCCCCCAGCTCAGCGCATCGGAGAGCTTGTCCTTCTTTTCGACTGTTATGATAAAATCGGCCTCGCCCAGATTGCTGACCTCCAGATTCGGGAACTCCTTCTGGATGACCTCGATCACATCGAGCACCGAGAACACATAGCGCCCCGGTCCCTTGACGATCTCCGTCGGCAGGCGCAGGGTCTTCACCCTGTTCTCGACCGCCTTGTCGCTGCAGTTGATCGCGGCGATGTCCTTCAGCATGACATGCTCATGATCCGCCTGCACGTTCCTGTCGATCTTCAGGTACAGCGTGTCACAGCTCATGGAAGGCCTCCTCCCCGGCTGTCCGCTGCATTTCCGACAGCTGCGCAAGCACCGCGCCCGAACGCGGTTCGCCGGTATCCTTTGTGAAATACCACGCCGCACCCGCAAAGATCGTCAGCGCGACGATCAGGATCAGATACCGCGTCAGCATTTTTCGCTCCATGCGATCCACCTCTCAATCTGCTCTGGCCGCCGTCTGATCCCTTCTGTTCGGAACAGCGGCCTTATTCGCGCCCGCCGGCTTCAGAAAATTCAGGCCGTGATTTCTCACGCGGGCTTAAATGATTGATGATAGTATTCCCGGATCGCATGGAATTATCCGCGCAGCGCCTGCTTTTCTCTGCGCAGACCCTGGAAGTCTTTGCGCCGCGGGAGGCTCCGCCCGGATCTGCTGTCCTTACTCCTCTCCTCGCTGTGCCAGATACGCCGCACGGCCTGTCTTGTAGAGGTCGTTTCCCTCGCAGTCGATGATCACAACGAGCGGCATCTCCTCCACATACAGCCTGCGCAGCGCCTCCGCGCCGAGATCCTCGTACGCGATCAGCTCCGCCTCTTTGATGCATTTTGCAAGCAGCGCGCCCGCGCCCCCGATCGCGCCGAAATACACGCCGCTGTATTTCTTCATCGCCTCGACCACCTCCGGCAGCCTGGCTCCCTTGCCGATCATCCCGCGCGCGCCCACGTACATCATCGTCGGGGCGTAGGCGTCCATGCGCCCGCTCGTCGTCGGCCCAGCGGAGCCGATCACCTGACCGGGCTTCGCCGGAGACGGTCCGACGTAGTAGATCGTCGCGTCCTTCGGATCGAACGGAAGCTCCTCCCCGCGCGCGAGCGCCTCGCACATGCGCTTGTGTCCGGCGTCACGGGAGGTATAGACCGTCCCGGTCAGATACACCGTATCGCCTGCGTGGAGCGACCGCGCCAGCTCCTCGGTGAGCGGAAGCGTAATATGTCTCTCCATCTCAGATCACCTCCGTCCTGTGCCGCGTCACATGACAGCTGATGTTGATCGCGCAGGGCATGCCTGCGATATGCGTCGGCATCGTCTCGATGTTGAGCCCGAGCGCCGTCGTCCTTCCGCCGAAGCCCTGCGGACCGATGCCGAGCCAGTTGATTCTCTCCAGCATTTCTTCCTCGAGCCCTGCATAGAACGGATCCGGATTCCGCGAATCCAGCGGGCGAAGCAGCGCCTTCTTTGCCAGCAGCGCCGCCTTGTCGAAAGTCCCGCCGATGCCGACGCCGATCACCATCGGCGGACACGGATTCGGCCCCGCGGCCTCCACCGTCTCCAGAATGAAATCCCTGATCCCCTGCAGACCCGCGGACGGCTTGAACATGCGGATCGCGCTCATGTTCTCGCTCCCGAAGCCCTTCGGGGCGACTGTCACCCGGATCTGTTCTCCCGGCACAAGCTCCGTGTAGAGCATCGCCGGCGTATTGTCCCCTGTATTCTCACGGCGCAGCGGATCCTTCACGACCGACTTGCGCAGATAGCCCTTCCCGTAGCCGCGGCGCACGCCTTCATCCACCGCCCCGCGCAGATCGCCGCCCGAGATATGAACGTCCTGACCAATCTCCAGAAACACACAGGCCATACCGGTGTCCTGGCAGATCGGTACCTCCTGCCGTTGCGCAATCTCATAATTTTCGATGATCTTGTCCAGGACGTCCTGCGCGGCCGGCCAGTCCTCGCGCGCACGGCAGTCCCGGAGCGCACATTTTACATCCTCCGGAAGATATTCGTTCGCCTCGACACACAGCCGCTCCACGACGTCAGTGATCGTCTCCGCCTGAATCTCTCTCATTCGTCGGACCCCTTTCCTTTGTATTTTTCCGGCTGCAATGTCCTGCATCCATCCGGCGAAGCTGTGCGCCGTCTGCCGCCATCCTGTCATCGCACCGTATCTTTCACAATATCGCACCTTATCATACCAAGCCGTCCGGATTCCCGCAAGTATAAATTCGGTGAATGCGCAAATATTTCAGCCTGTCCTCTGCAGCGCGCCCGCCTGCCCGGACACGCGCGCTCACGCCCCCGCCTCCCGCAGCTTTTTCAGGATCCTTTTTTCGGCCCGCGAGACCTGCACCTGCGTCATCCCGAGCCGCCCGGCGACCTGTACCTGCGTGCAGTCTTCGAAGTACCGCAGACGGATGATCTCCTGTTCCTCCTCCGGCAGGAGCTTCAGAAGCTCCAGAAGCAGCATGCGGTTCAGCAGCTCTTCGTTGCGGTCCTTGCGGTCCGGCAGACGGTCGCTCAGGAGCACCGGCGTGCCGTCCCCGCTGTAGATCGTCTGGCTTAAGGATTCCACCTCCGCCATCGCCTCCATCGCGAGCATGAGATCCTCCGCGCTGATTCCGGTCTCCTGCGCGATCTCTTCCACCGTCGGCTCCCTTCCGCCGCGTTTCTCCAGCACGTCGCGCGCCCGATACGCCTTCGCGGCCATCTCCTTCATGATCCTGCTCACCTTGATCATCCCGTCGTCGCGCAGGAAACGCTTGATCTCCCCGGTGATCATCGGCACCGCGTACGTCGAGAACCGCACCTCATAGGAACAGTCGAAATTGTCGATCGCCTTCAGCAGGCCGATGCAGCCGATCTGCACCAGATCCTCCTGCTCGCAGCCGCGCCCGCGGAAACGGTGCACCACCGTGAAGACCAGTCCCATGTTCTCCTCTACCAATTGCTCTCTGGCATCTTTATCCCCCTCGTGAACCCGTTTAAGCAGCGCAAGGGTGTGTTCCATCCGCCAGATCACAACCTTTCCGCCGTTTTTTCCGGAAGATCTGCCCCGGACAGACCTTCTCTTACCGCGTCTGTCCCGGTTCGGTTTTCCCGGGAGATCCGCTTGCGCATCTTCACGCGGGTGCCCCGTCCCGGTTCGGACTCCACTTCAATCGAATCCATAAAAGCCTCCATGAAGGAAAAGCCCATCCCGGCGCGGTCGCATTCTTCCTTTGTCGTGTAGAGCGGTTCCATCGCAAGCGCCACGTCCTCGATCCCCTTCCCGCTGTCGCACACCTCCACGTACAGCTCCTGCCCTTCGAGCCTGCACAGGATCCCGACCTTTTCCACTCTTCCCTCATAGCCGTGTATGATCGCGTTCGTGACCGCCTCAGACACGGCTGTCTTGACGTCTGCCACCTCCTCCAGCGTCGGGTTGAGCTGCGTCATAAACGCGGCCACCGTCACGCGGGCGAACCCCTCGTTGCAGGATCGGCTGTCAAATTCCAGTTTCATCTCGTTTTGCTGCATGACATGCTC
>CANQIW010000189.1 GCA_947624055.1 uncultured Lachnospiraceae bacterium | reverse complement strand
TGCGCATACATATCGGTGTTGTCGCCGATGATCTTGATGGAGTTCTTGTTCGCGCCTACGGTACCGTCCGCGCCAAGGCCCCAGAACTTGCAGTTGATCGTGCCCTCCGGAGTGGTGACGAGCGGCTCGCCCAGCTCCAGGGAAAGGTTTGTCACGTCGTCCTTGATGCCGATCGTGAAGCGCTGCTTCTCGGTGTTGTGGAATACAGCGACGATCTGCGCCGGGGTCGTGTCCTTGGAACCAAGGCCGTAGCGTCCGGTAAAGATCGGGGTGTCGTTGAACTTGCTGCCCTTCAGAGCGGCCACAACGTCCAGATACAGCGGCTCGCCGAGGGAGCCCGGCTCCTTCGTGCGGTCGAGAACGGAGATCTGCTTCACGGTCTCCGGGATCGCCGCGATCAGAGCGTCCGCGCAGAACGGACGGTACAGGCGAACCTTCACAACGCCGACCTTCTCGCCTGCAGCCATCAGGTAGTCGATCGTCTCCTCGATGGTGTCGCAGACAGAACCCATGGCGATGATGACCTTCTCAGCGTCAGCAGCGCCGTAGTAGTTGAACAGCTTGTAGTCCGTGCCGATCTTCGCGTTGACCTTGTCCATGTACTCCTGGACGATCGCCGGCATCGCGTCGTAGTACGGGTTGATCGCTTCTCTTGCCTGGAAGAAGATATCCGGGTTCTGAGCGGAACCTCTCTGGCACGGATGGTTCGGATTGAGCGCCTGATCTCTCCACGCCTGCAGCGCGTCGAAGTCGAGCATCTCCTTCAGATCCTCGTAATCCCAGGTCTCGATCTTCTGGATCTCATGGGAGGTGCGGAAGCCGTCGAAGAAGTTGATGAACGGCAGACGGCCCTTGATCGCGGAAAGGTGCGCCACCGGCGTCAGGTCCATAACTTCCTGAACGCTGGACTCACACAGCATGCAGGCGCCGGTCTGACGACATGCGTAAACGTCGGAGTGGTCGCCGAAAATCGAAAGTGCATGGCTCGCAAGCGCACGCGCGGAAACGTTGAATACGCCCGGGAGTCTCTCACCGGCGATCTTGTACAGGTTCGGGATCATCAGAAGGAGACCCTGAGACGCCGTGTATGTAGTCGTCAGAGCACCTGCCGCGAGGGAACCGTGCACCGTGCCGGCAGCACCCGCCTCAGACTGCATCTCGGTGACCTGTACGGTCTGGCCGAAGATGTTGAGACGGCCCTGAGTTGCCCATTCATCCGTGGCTTCTGCCATGACAGATGACGGGGTGATCGGATAGATCGCAGCCACATCGGTAAACGCGTATGACGCATGAGCGGCCGCATGGTTTCCATCCATGGTCTTCATTTTTCTAGCCATTTGTGATTCCTCCTTATTTCTTTTTGGGTGCGTAGACCCAATATTGTTTCACATACAAAATTAATTTTAGCACAGGTTTATTTTTTTGTCCATTTCTCTCAGACGGTTTTTCGGGATTTTTTGTATTTTTATTTATACACCTTTAAAAAATAACCGTTCCACTTTTTCCTTGAAATTGCCGGTCTTTTATGTATAATAGGCAGAGAACGGTTGCATACGAAAATTTACAGAAAAAGAGGTTAATCGGATGATCAGTGCAAATAATGTAACACTCAGGCTCGGCAAAAAAGCCCTGTTCGAGGATGTGAATATCAAATTCACGGAGGGCAACTGCTACGGACTGATCGGCGCAAACGGAGCCGGCAAATCCACATTTTTGAAGATCCTCTCCGGCAGGCTGGAGACGACGAAGGGCGACGTCTTCATGACGCCCGGACAGCGCATGTCCGTGCTGGAGCAGGATCACTTCAAGTACGACGACTACCCGGTACTCGACACCGTCATCATGGGCAATCAGCGTCTGTACGACATCATGAAAGAGAAGGATGCGATCTACTCGAAAGAGGATTTCTCCGACGAGGACGGCATCCGGGCCAGCGAGCTCGAGGCCGAGTTCGCGGAGATGAACGGCTGGGAGGCGGAGTCCGACGCGGCTATGCTTTTAAACGGGCTCGGGATCGACACCGCCCTCCACTACAGCCTGATGAAGGAGCTCGACGGCAGCCAGAAGGTCAAGGTGCTCCTGGCGCGCGCGCTGTTCGGCAACCCGGATATCCTGCTGCTCGACGAGCCGACGAACCATCTGGATCTGGACGCCATCAACTGGCTTGAGGAATTCCTGATCAATTTTGACAACACCGTGATCGTCGTATCGCACGACCGCTATTTTCTCAACAAGGTCTGCACGTTCATCGCGGACATCGACTACGGCAAGATCCAGCTCTACGCCGGCAACTACGATTTCTGGTACGAGTCCAGCCAACTGCTGATCCGCCAGATGAAGGAAGCGAACAAGAAGAAGGAGGAAAAGATCAAGGAGCTGCAGGAGTTCATCTCCCGCTTCTCCGCGAACGCCTCGAAGTCCAAACAGGCAACCTCCAGAAAACGCGCCCTCGAAAAGATCCAGCTCGACGAGATCAAGCCGTCGAGCCGCAAATATCCGTATATTGATTTCCGCCCGAACCGCGAGATCGGCAACGAGGTGCTCATGGTAGAGAACCTCTCCAAGACGATCGACGGCGTCAAGGTGCTCGACGACATCACGTTCACGCTCGGCCACAACGACAAGGTGGCGCTCGTGGGCGGCAACGAGCTCGCCAAGACGACGTTCCTGCAGATCCTGATGGGCGAGATTGAGCCGGACGAAGGGCATTTCAAGTGGGGCGTCACGACCTCGCAGGCCTACTTCCCGAAGGACAGCACAAAGGAATTCGACTCCGACCTGACGATCGCGGACTGGCTGACCCAGTTCTCCGAGATCAAGGACGCGACCTATGTGCGCGGTTTCCTCGGCCGTATGCTGTTTGCCGGCGAGGACGGCGTGAAGAAGCTGAAGGTGCTCTCCGGCGGCGAGCGGGTGCGCTGCATGTTCTCGAAGATGATGATCTCCGGCGCGAACGTCCTGCTCTTCGACGAGCCGACGAACCACCTCGACATGGAGGCGATCACGGCCCTGAACAACGGGTTGATCAAGTTTCCGGGCGTGCTGATCTTCACCTCCCGCGATCATCAGATCGTGCAGACGACCGCCAACCGCATCATGGAGATCCTGCCGAACGGCAAGCTGATCGACAAGATCACAACGTACGACGAGTACCTTGAGAGCGACGAGATGGCGCGCAAGCGTCAGGTCTACACGACAGAAGGCATGCCGGAGGACGACTGACGCGAAAGCTACAAGCCGTGCAAAAATAAAGCAGCAGTCTGCTCATGCTCGCATGAATGCAGAATGCTGCTTTTATTTTTATTGGGCGACAGCCCGCGCACGAGCGATCTGTGATCGCGAGTGACGCACGGCTCGCAGCGCAGAAATGCCGCCAGCTCAAAACGACCCGCTGCGTCCCCCGGCGCGTCCTCCGCCACCCGGCGCGGAGTGTACCGTGCTTCCTCCACCGCCGCTCCTTTCCGGCGGATCCTGCTGAATCCGCGTGCGCGACACGGTTCGATAAAGAAAGACGTCGTTCGCGCGGGTGATGCGGAAGCTTCCCTCTCTCACATAATCTCTGGCCTCATTTTTCACGCGCACAGAGCGCAGCTGCTGAACCAGCACAACCAGCGTGACGATGGCCGCGAAGAATCCAATCCCCATCGCATAGAAAAAGTAAACGATCGACTTTATCGAATCTTCCTCATAAGTATGGTTCGTATCGTAGGGACTGCCGTTCGCGTCCTCCTCAAGGAATTCCTCCGCGAGATCCGCGAACGTCTCAAAGGCCTCGGCATACTCGCCCTCGCTCAGGTGCGGCGTGATTTCCTCGTCTATGACTTCCAGCCCGTAGTCCGTGAACGTGTCGATCGCGCTTCCCCTGGTCGCCAGATGGAACCGCCGCTCCCGCATGCTGACAAGCAGGATGATCCCGTCGAGCTCCGGCCCGTAGCCGTAACCGTTCCTGTAATAGTACCGGTCCGTAAAGCTCTGCACATCCATCCCCTCGCAGGAATCCACCGTCGCCACGACCACATCGCTCTGATACTCCTCCGCGATCCCGGAGAGACGCTCCTGCAACTCCTGCTCTTCCTCCTCCGTGAGAAGATCTGCCTCGTCCGCGACCTTTGTATCATTGGCAAAGGCACGCAGGCCGAGACCATTCAGACACAGAAAAAACACCGCAAGGATTGCCGCAAACCGAAGAGGCTTCTTTCTTTCCTTCCACATCCTCATATGTCCCTCCTCTACAGCAGAAAACGCAAAAGCAGCCAGGAGAGCAGCGTCACCGCCACAAACACGCCGCCCGCGATTTCCACCATCCTGCCCTTGTCGGACGGAAGATTTCCGATAAATTTCCCGGTCTGGCCGTTCATGGCGAAGGTGTAGGTCTGCCCCTTGTATAATGTGTTCAAAAGCCAGACCGGAAGAAGCGCGTAGCGGATCTTCCCCTGCTTCAGCTGAATACTCATATGCTCCGGCACACAGGTCGCGTAACCGGCAATCGTGGCCATAAAAGCGTTTTGGGTGCTCGCGCGCACACGCCCGTTCGCGCGCGGCGCACAGTCCTGCGCGCTCTGGTCGTATTTATCGGCAAAATATCCGGCGAGATATGCCGTCTGGAAATCGACCGCTTCCGAATAGTCGTACGGTTCGAGCGAATCCATCAGGGCGTCGTCCAGCTTGAGGACGTCCTTGCCGCCGCCCATGGCGGAGTCGGGGCGGCCGCCGCCCTTGCCGCCGCAGACGGCGCAGACGGCGCGGATGATGTCCCCGGCCTTGACGCCGCGCGCTACG
>CANQIW010000188.1 GCA_947624055.1 uncultured Lachnospiraceae bacterium | reverse complement strand
CGCCGTGCAGCAGCTACGTACTGGAATACCTTTCCCGCTTCTTTGCGATCACGGTCTTCTACTACAATCCGAACATCTACCCGGAGGAAGAATATTTCCGGCGCGCAGCGGAGCAGAAACGCCTGATCGCGGAAATGCCCCTGCCGCACCCCGTGCGGTTTCTGGAGGGACGTTTTGACCCGGCCGAATTCTACGGGGCGGTCCGCGGACTGGAGCACATCCCGGAGGGCGGCGAGCGCTGTATGGCCTGCTTCCGTCTCCGGCTGGGAGAGGCGGCCCGCCTCGCCGCTGAGAAGGGCTTTGACTTCTTCACCACCACCCTGACGATCAGCCCGCTCAAAAACGCCGCCGCGCTCAACGAGATCGGCGAAGCCTTCGCGCGCGAATACGGTACGCGCTGGCTCCCCTCTGATTTCAAAAAAAGGAACGGCTTCAGGCGTTCCACCGAGCTCTCTGCCGAATACGGGCTGTATCGTCAGGATTACTGCGGCTGCGTATTCTCTCAAAGAGAGCGCAAAAAAGAAAAAGCCTGAGATTCCCAGACTTTTCAATAGACGAAAACACGAAGCAGACAAACCTTCTGCGCGGTTCGACCGTCCGCGCTGTGATGGAGCAAAATGCACAAAATCCGAACACTGACAACAGCCAATGTTCGGATTTGCATAGTTTAATGGAGCATACGGGATTCGAACCCGTGACCTCCACACTGCCAGTGTGGCGCGCTCCCAGCTGCGCCAATGCCCCGAAAAGAGAAATGGAAGCAAAGGGGCTCGAACCCTTGACCTCCCGCTAGTCAGGCGAGCGCTCATCCCAGCTGAGCTATGCTTCCATATCACATCAGTACATTGACGATTATATCATACTATCGAAAAAAATCAACGAAAAATTATTCAGACTTTTTATTTTTCTCTCCGAACTTCTCTTCTTTCCTCCGCCGGACTCGCTGCGCACCGGTGCCTCCCTGCTACATATTATGAAATATAAGGAGACTGTTTTCTGCCACAGTTCGCCGGCAGAGGCAGAAAACCGACAGGAGGTGTCAAAATGTGAAACCGTTGTTGGAACTCAAGAATGTATGTTACGCGTATCACAGCAGGGCTGGTGAGACAAGCGCGCTTCAGGATATATCATTTCAGCTTCGGCAGGGAGAATTTATCGCTTTGGTAGGACCGAGCGGCTGCGGAAAATCCACGCTGCTCTCTTTGATTTCCGGGCTGCTCGTGCCTGAGAGCGGCTCAATTTTATTTTCCGCGGATTCCGCCGGCGCGGCCGCGGACGATTCCAGGCTGAGGGAAAAGATCGGCTATATGCTGCAGAGGGATCATCTTTTTGAATGGCGCACAGTCTACCGGAATGTCATTTTAGGGCTGGAGATCCAGCACAGGCTGAGCGATGAAAATCTTGCAAAAGTCGACAAGATGCTCAAGGATTACGGGCTGGACCGTTTTCGCGACGCGCGGCCGAGCGAGCTGTCCGGCGGGATGCGCCAGCGGGCCGCTCTGATCCGGACACTGGCGCTCGGACCGGAGCTTCTGCTTCTCGACGAACCGTTTTCCGCGCTGGATTTCCAGACACGGCTTGCCGTATGCGACGACGTATCGGCCATCCTGCACCATGAAAAAAAGACCGCGCTGCTGGTCACGCACGATCTCTCGGAAGCCGTCAGCATGGCGGACCGTATTCTCGTTCTCACAAAGCGTCCGGCAAGCATCCGGACAATTCTTGAGCTGCATTTCGGGCAGGATGGTCTCTCTCCGCTCGCGCGCAGAAGTACGAAGGAGTTTCAGGAGTATTTCAATCTTTTGTGGGAGGAGATGAACGACAATGTGTAAAAGAAGCAAAACAGCCGGGTCATCTGCCGCCCGGAGCCGTGAAAACAGTCCGGAGGAAAACCGGATGTCCGCCGCGCAGCACAGCTATCTGCGCTCACTGCGCAGCCGGCAGTACCGCGTTACGGCGATCCGTATCCTGATCTTTGTCCTGTTCCTCGCCCTGTGGGAAACGTCGGTGCGGCTCGGCTGGATCGACGGCTTTATCTTCAGCAGTCCGTCGCGCGTGGCAAAGACCTTCCTCAGTATGTGGCAGGACGGCAGCATTTTCCGTCATGTAGGGATCACGCTCGCCGAAACGCTCATAAGCTTCGGCTGCGTCGTAGTGCTCGGCATCGGCGCAGCCATACTGCTCTGGTACAACACAGAGCTGTCCGAGATCCTGGAGCCGTATCTCGTCGTGCTGAACAGTCTGCCAAAGTCCGCACTCGCCCCGCTTCTGATCGTATGGCTGGGTGCAAACATGAAGTCCATCATCGTCGCCGGTATGTCCGTGGCGATCTTCGGAAGCATCCTGAACCTTTACACCGGCTTCAACGATACGGATCCTGACAAGATCAAACTGATCTACACCCTGCAGGGAACCAGGCGTGATGTGCTGACAAAGGTGATCCTGCCCGGTACCGTTCCGCTCCTGATCAGTGTCATGAAGGTAAACATCGGTCTGTGCCTGGTCGGCGTCGTGATCGGCGAATTCATCGGGGCAAGGCAGGGTCTCGGCTACCTGATCATATACGGAAGTCAGGTATTTACCCAATGATACAAACAGAGATTATATCATTGATTCCTAATTTTCCTTTTCTCCATCTATTAACAATTCTACCTTGCGATAATTAATCCTCTTTATACGAATACATTCTGTTGTGCCCCACTCGAAAGCAACATTGATATGTTCCGGGAAAACCTTTATATCCGTAACAAAAGATAGCAATTTCTTCACGCCAAGCTCTTTATCCGCTATATCAACGACCTCATTTCTAAGGTTCGAAAGTCTCATGTAGCGTTCCTGTTCTTTTTGACTGTTCCGCCTTCTTTTGTCAATCTCTGACTGAAGATCATCCAGCTCTTGTTGCAGCTCCCGATCTTTCTGTCTATATATGCCAGCCTCAACAACGTCTGAAAGGTACCCTGTCAATAATTTCTCTCTTTTCTCCTTTATCTTTTCCCTCTCGGATTGCAGTTTCTCGACCTCACTTTCCCCTGAGTTGAGAATTACCTGCTGTAAAATGTTCATAGCATCATCCACAATGCTGTCTTTATCTGTCTGGAATAATCTTTTTGCCAATCTGAACAGGGCTTCCCTCAATACCTCGTCTTTCAGGTGAATATTATCGCAACCCCCGTCTGTTTTTGTTCTTATTTTATTTCTCCCACGATTTGTGTCGTTATGCAATCTTCCATGCTGTATGTATTCTGAGCAAGACCAATAATATATCTCCTCACCTTTAGCGTTCCTATTGCTCCGACGCCAGTATGCTTTACCGCAGATTCCGCATATGATCATCCCTGACAAGTCGTGCTGGCCTTTATTTATACCCCGTCTGCTCGCATAATTGCCACCCTGTAACTGCACTGACCTTTCATCCATCATATCATTCGCTTTTTCCCAAATGTCTACATCTATAATTGCAGGAACCGCATTTTCATGGGTTATCCATTCTTCTTCTGGCAATGCAATAAGCTTTTTAGAATTAAAATCATAATGATATTTATTCATGACGGCAGTCCCCATATAGAGTGGATTACGTATAATACTCCTGACCGTCGTCTCCTGGAACATATTTCCCGAGCGGCTTTTAATTCCACGATTGTATAATTCTTTGGCAACCGTCCTGCTTCCCATACCGCTCACATACAACAGAAAAATCAACCTGACAATTTCAGCTTCTTCCTTATTGATCACAACCTTTTTATTGATCTTGTCATAGCCCCATGTTTTTGAAGTCAGCACCAGCGCTTTTCCGGATTCTTGTCTATGCCTGTGTGCATTGTTGATTTTTTTTGATAGTTCACGGCTGTATTCCTCCGACAATATGGCCTTTATACCGGTTATGAGTGCATCATCCGGCGTATAAAATTTCCCTTCAAGATAAAAATACAGCTGCTTCTTGCATTGGACAAGCTTGTCAACAAAGATATACCATTCTCTTGTATTGCGCATGAGACGATCCTGAGACTTGACAACAATAATATCAAATTTATCGCTTTCCATCTCAATGAGAAGGCGATTGTACTCATTCCTGTTTTTGGTCGTCGTCCCGCTTTTTCCCTCATCGATATATTTGTCAACCAGAACCCATCCTTCCGTGTTGGCGGCATCCTCCGCTTCTTTGACTTGGCTTGCCAGGGCATTCATTTGTATCTCTTCGTCTGTACTGACTCGGCAATAAATGACTGTTTTCTTCATCATCCTCCTCCGAAAAGACACTTGTACATCTTTATAAGGCAAACGTATATTCCCTGTTTATGCCATACCCAAACATTATGGATAAGTCAAGATTTACTCGCGCACTCCATGGCCAGACGTAGACATTTATCCAATTCTTCCTTTGAGATTTTCCCTTTTTCGAACAACTGCCTGAAAATATAGACCAAATCATCCCTATTATTCCCTTTCATCTTACCCTACCTATGTATCCCTTCCCAAATACATATATGAAAGGAAATATCGATTGTTAAAAGTCTCTCTCCCTTTGCTAAAAAACAAATTCTGAGAAAAGATTTATGCGTTTATTGCAAAAACGCAGATCAGGGATACAAAGGACAGGCTCACATTCATGTCCTGTGAATGCTCTTGTTTCCGCACGCTGTACATATTATCTGTATTCGCCCTTTCCCTTTTGGCACCCGTATCAGTCTGCCACATTTTTTACACATAAAAATGCGCGATGTTTTTCTTTCTTTATATTGAAGTTTCCAAAGTTTCTTATAGCGGTCATATATGCAGTTTTCTCTTTCCCTGTCCCATGTCCGCCTTGACATAGCCCGGCAGAGTCCGCA
>CANQIW010000187.1 GCA_947624055.1 uncultured Lachnospiraceae bacterium | reverse complement strand
TGCAGGCGCTCGACTTTATTGACACAGCGACGGACATCCTGCGCAGCGCCAGAAACGAGCTGTATCTGAACATGCGGTTTCTGGACGTGGCGCTGTCGTCGCTTTCTTTTTTGCCGGACGAGCAGATCGCCGGGACGGGGACGGACGGAAGCATCCTGTACTTTCAACCGGACGCGCTCGTGGCTCTGTTCCGGAAAGGACGGCAGGCGGTGAACCGGCAGTATCTGCACAGCATCGTGCACTGCCTGTTCTCGCATCTGTGGAACCGTGGGGAGCGGGATGTCGAGTACTGGAATCTGGCCTGCGACGTTGCGGCGGAGTACGTGATCGACGGGTTGTATGTGAAGGCAGTGCACTTGCCGAAGTCCGGGCTGCGGCGGGAGCTGTACCGGATGCTGGAGAGCGGAGAGGGTTTGTCGGGGATTCCGGTGGAAGGGTCGGAGTTCGACAAGGCAAAGAGTGACAGGCGCGCGGTGGTCACCGCAGAGCGCGTTTACCGTTTTCTCTGCCGGACGCATCCGTTGCAGGCGCAGCTCGACGCGTGGAAGCGGGAGTTTCTGATGGACGACCATCGTTATTGGGGACAGGACGATCCGAAAAAGAGTCCGAGCCCGCAGCGGCAGAAGTGGGACGATATCCGCGACCGGATGCAGACGGAGCTGGAGGCCTTTTCGAAAGAGGCAAGTGGCGACGCGAGGAGCCTGGAGGAGCAGCTGAGCGCCGCAAACCGGAAACGCTATGATTACCGGGAGTTCCTGCGGAAGTTTTCCGTGCTGAAGGAAGAGATGCGGGTCGATCTGGACGCGTTCGACTATATTTTCTATAATTACGGCATGGAGCTGTACGGAAACATGCCGCTGATCGAGCCGCTGGAGACGAGGGAGGTCCAGAAGATTGAGGATTTCGTGATCGTCGTGGACACTTCGATGTCGTGCAGGGGCGAGCTGATCCGGCGCTTTCTGGAGGAGACGTACAGTGTGTTAAGCGAGTCGGAAGGTTTTTTCCGAAAGATCCATGTGCACATCCTGCAGTGTGACGACCGGGTGCAGGAGGATGTGCTGGTGACGAGCCGCGGGGAGATGCAGGATTATCTGGAGCATTTCACGGCGCGAGGTTTCGGTGGAACGGATTTCCGTCCGGCGTTTGCGCGGGTGCAGGAGCTGCTGCTGCGGCGCTGTTTCACGAAGCTGCGCGGGCTGATCTATTTCACGGACGGATATGGGACGTTTCCAGTGAAGAAACCGCCCTATGAGACTGCTTTCGTGTTTATGAAAGAGGATTACCGGGACGTGGACGTGCCGCCCTGGGCGATCAAGCTGATCATCGGAGAAGAGGAACTGCTGGAGGACAGACTATGAATATCAAGCGTGCGAAACAGGAGATCAAGGATACGATCGAGGCGTATCTTCTGAAGGATGAATATGGGGAGTATGTGATCCCGCAGATCCGGCAGCGGCCGGTGCTGCTTTTGGGCGCGCCGGGCATTGGCAAGACGCAGATCATGGAGCAGATCGCGAAGGAGTGCGGGATCGCGCTGGTCGCCTACACGATCACGCACCACACGAGGCAGAGCGCGATCGGGCTGCCGTTTGTCTCGAAGCAGAGCTTTGGAGGGCGGGAGTACACGGTGACCGAGTACACGATGAGCGAGATTGTGGCGTCGCTCTATGAGAAGATGGAGAAGACCGGACTCTCGGAGGGGATTCTGTTTATCGATGAGATCAACTGCGTGTCGGAGACACTCGCCCCGGCGATGCTGCAGTTCCTGCAGTGCAAGACCTTCGGAAGCCATGAGATTCCGCAGGGCTGGATCATCGTGGCGGCAGGCAACCCGCCGGAGTACAACAAGTCGGTGCGCGAGTTCGACGTCGTGACGATGGATCGCGTCAAGAAGATTGAGGTGGAGCCGGATTTCGCGGTCTGGAAGGAGTACGCGCAGCTGCAGCAGCTCCATCCGGCGGTGATCTCGTATCTCAACACGAGGACGGCGTATTTCTACAAGATGGAGACGACCGTGGACGGCAGGAAATTCGCGACGCCGCGCGGCTGGGAGGATCTCTCGCAGATGCTCACGGTCTACGACGCGCTCGGCAAGGAGATGGATCGCGAGGTGGTCGTGCAGTACATCCAGCACGAGACGATCGCGAAGGATTTTGCGAACTATCTGGAGCTGTACCGCAAGTATCAGATGGACTATCAGCTTGAAGAGGTTCTGGCGGGGCGGATCGATCCGCTGCTGCTGAAAAAGGCTTCACATGCGCCGTTCGACGAGCGGCTGAGCGTGGTAGGACTTCTGCTCGGGCGCTGCCGGAATCGCTTCGCGGGGCTGATGCGCGCGGAGCAGACGACGGAGCTGCTCTGCGAAGAACTTAAAAAACTGAAGGAACAGCTGCTTGCGGGAGAAAACAGCGTGGACGGAATTCTAAGCGTCGGGCTTGCCGGGTTTCAGGCGGAGACCGACCGCAGGAAGACGGCGGAGCTTCTGACAAGGCAGGAGGAGCAGACCCGCCGCGGGGTGACAGAGCTTCTGGAGCAGTATCAACGTAATCTTCGGAAGGAAAACGTGCAGGACGGCGGGGCGGCGTTCGCCCGGATTAAGGAGTGGTTTGACGGGGAGCAGGACGCGCTTGATCAGGAGGCGGAGGAAGCCGGTGCAATGCTGGAGCACGCGTTTGATTTCCTGGAGGCAGCGTTTTTTGCAGGGCAGGAGATGGTCATCTTCGTCACGGAGCTGAACCGGGATCCCTACAGCATACATTTTCTGCAGGAGTATGAGTGCGAGCGTTATTACCGCTACAACCGGGAGCTTTTGTTCGAGGAGAGCGGACAGGCGATTGAGGCGAGGCTGCGGGCGTTGGGGAGATAAGCGCTGAAACACGCTTTCGGAACCCCGGCGCCCAGGGGTTCTGTCTGTGATGAGCTTTTGTCCTGCCGGGACGACAGATTCCTCTGTGAAGAGAAGTGTTTTCTTTTCACGGAGGTTTTTTCTTGTTCCATTGACAGAATACGTCTAACGTGTTAGACTTTATGTGAAGTCTAATGCATTAGACTTATCAGAAAACTACATGCAAAGGAGCGAACTTTATGGTTACACCTAAGGTTTTTGAGAGTGAATACCGCTTCTGCCTGATCCTGTGGAAGCACGAGCCGATCAACAGCACGAAGCTGGCGAAAATCTGCCGGGAGGAGCTTGGCTGGAGCAGGACGACCACGTACACGGTCATCCGCCGTCTGAGCGATCGCGGAGTCGTCAAAAATGAAAACGCGGTCGTCACCTCTCTTGTCAGCAAAGAGGAAGTGCAGGCCGCTGAGATGGACGAGATGATGGAAAAGACCTTCGAGGGCTCCCTGCCCGCGTTCATCGCGGCGTTTGCCCGGAGGCAGAAGCTGTCTGACTCGGAGGTCGAGGAGATCTGGCGCATCATCGAGAAGTGAGGAGATGACGGGATGGAAGGAGTGTTTCTCGCATTACTGCATGTCAGCGTCAACGCCGGCTGGCTGGTTCTGGCCGTGCTGCTTCTGCGCGCTGTCTTCCGGAAAGCGCCCGGCTGGCTGCGCTGCGCCTTCTGGGGGATGGTCGCATACTGTCTGCTCTGTCCGGTGTCCGCCGCAAGTCCGTGGAGCCTGCGGCCGGATACCGGGAGGATTTTTGAGAGATGTATACAGCTGGATCAGGTGCGTTCTTCCGTTATGCTGGAGGGAGGCAGAACGGGTGTGGGCGGGCTGTCGATCTGGTCTGTGCCGGCCGTCGTCTGGCTTGTCGGCATGGGCGCCATGCTGCTTTTTATATTCGTCTCTTTCCGGCGTCTGGGACGCAGGCTTGCGACGGCGGAGTTCGTATTGGAAGCAGACGCGTCCCGCGCATTGACAGGAGGCTGCGATTCAAACAATGTAAGAAGCAGGTATGACTTTGGAAAAACAGCTCGCGGATTCAGGCCTCATATTTTCGGAAAGCGCGTGAGCGGCAACGATGAAAGAAGAAAGAGGCAAACAGCTCCGGCGCGTCGGATCGTACAGAGCAGGCACATCGATTCTCCCTTTGTGTTCGGCGTATTCCGGCCGCTGATCTGCCTGCCGGGGCGGATGGCGGAGCAGGACAGGCGCTGTGCGATCGCCCACGAGCAGGCGCATATCGACCGGAGGGATCACTGGTGGAAGCTGATCGGGTTCGTGCTTCTGTCAGTCTACTGGTTTCAGCCGCTGCTGTGGGCGGCTTACGCTTTGTTCTGCAGGGATATCGAGACGGCCTGCGACGAAAAGGTGCTTCGGAATGCGACTTTGGAGGAACGCCGGGCTTATGCGGCGGCGCTGCTGCGGTGCAGCGTGGGACGTCGTGAGCCGGCCGCTTTCCCGGCATTCGGAGAGTCGGGCGTAAAGGGCCGGATCCGGTATGTGATGGATTACCGGAAAGCGTCTTGCCGGATGGTTGCGGCGGCTGCCGCGGCAGGCGTGATCACGGCGCTTGTCCTGCTGACGGATCCGGTGCGCAGCGCGGGACAGTCGGCGGCGGAGGCGAAGGTGACGGCGGAAAATATCTGGCAGGTCGTTGATTCCCTGGATGAATCGGGGCAGCGGGAGCCGGTGTATCTGTATGTTGTATGCGAGACGGGGGACTGGCGCTTTCTCGTGTCGAGGAGCATCTGCGATTTCTGGGATCGGGAGGTTCTCCTGAACAACGGAGATTCCCGGTATGTTCTGGCCGTTCCGTATGACGGCGGCCTGTATTATGTCGGGGAGGTCGCGTGAAGCCGGGCGGGAGCTGCATGGCAGGAGATTAATTTTGAAGATAGACTCTCAGGATGCAGAATTGAGAGGAGGGGATCCGAATGAGAAAAATTGCCGTACTTGCCGGGCTGTCGCTTCGGTACTGGCGCAGGCACTGGAAACGC
>CANQIW010000186.1 GCA_947624055.1 uncultured Lachnospiraceae bacterium | reverse complement strand
ACGTCGTATTCGACAACGCGGTGATCGCGGCTACGGATGAGTTCGACAGCGTATGGGATGCCGGTATGGAAGATTACCTGAGCTCCGGCGGACAGGCAATCATCGACGAGCGCACCGAGAAGTTCGAGGCTACCTTCGGCGATGTGGATATGCTTCCATAAGAGCGTTTCAAACGGGCGGACGTCTGTTAAAAAACTGTAATTCATACGAATGAAGATCCCCGGAGCGGTTTTCTCCGGGGGTTTTCTGTTATCACTGTTACTGTTCACGCTGAATCACTTTCTTACGGCCTCAGCAGCAAGTGCTTTGGCTTGGTCTGAACAGTAACTTTTCAATTTCTATTTGCTGATATGAGAAAGGAAAAAGATTGACGTATACGTAAATTTCCTGCATAATTGATTGATAGAATTTTGATCGGCAGGAAAGATTTTATGAAAGCGGGAGAGCAAAATGATTTTCGATACACATGCGCACTATGATGACGAGGCGTTCGAAGAAGACCGGGAGGAACTGCTCGCGCAGATGGAGCCGTCAGGGATCGGCGGGATCGTGAATGTCGGCGCGTCCCTGCAGGGCGTTCGGGCGAGCCGGGAGCTGGCAGAGCGGCATCCGTTTGTATGGGCGGCGGTCGGCGTGCATCCGGACGAGGTCGGTTCGCTGGATGAGGAGACGCTGCATTGGATGTATGGGCTCTGCCGGAAGCCGAAGACCGTGGCGGTCGGAGAGATCGGGCTGGACTATTACTGGGACAGGGAGTCGCACGAGATCCAGAAGCAGTGGTTCATCCGGCAGCTTCAGATGGCGAAGGAGACTGGGCTTCCGGTCAACATTCACAGCCGGGAAGCTGCGCAGGATACCTTCGACATTATGAAGGGGCACCACGCCGGGACGACGGGCGGGATCATCCACTGTTTTTCCTCGTCGGCGCAGATGGCGCTGGAATATGTGAAGCTCGGGTATTACATCGGGATCGGCGGCGTTGTGACCTTCAAAAACGCGCGTGTCATGAAGGAGGTGGCCGTGGCGGTTCCGCTGGACCGCATCGTCGTGGAGACGGACTGTCCGTATCTGGCGCCCGCGCCGAACCGGGGCAAACGCAATTCATCCCTGTACCTGCCGCTGGTCGTCGAGGAGATTGCCCGCATCCGGGGCGTGAGCGCGCAGGAGGTCGAGGACGCGACATGGGAGAACGCGCGTCGAGTGTACGGGCTATAATATATTTGTGTTTAACATAGTAGAGACGGAGAATATATGGACAAGCTTTCCAACCCGCAGAAGACAATTGAAGTGATTCAGAAACACGGCTTCGACTTTCAGAAAAAGTTCGGGCAGAATTTTCTGATTGATTCGCATGTGCTGGACAAGATCATTGCGGCGGCTGAGATCACGAAGGATGATTTCGTGCTTGAGATCGGGCCGGGCATCGGGACAATGACGCAGGCACTGGCTGAGGCCGCGCGTGAGGTGACGGCGGTCGAGATCGACCGCAAGCTGATCCCGATCCTGCAGGAGACGCTGGCGGATTACAGCAACGTCACGATCCTCAATCAGGACGTGCTGAAGACGGACATTGCGGCGATCGCGCGGGAGAAGAACGGCGGACAGCCGATCAAGGTAGTCGCGAACCTGCCGTACTACATCACGACGCCGATCATCATGGGATTGTTCGAGAGCAACGTGCCGGTGGACAGCATCACGGTGATGGTGCAGAAGGAGGTCGCGCAGCGGATGCAGGCGGAGCCCGGGACGAAGGATTACGGGGCGCTCTCGCTCGCGGTGCAGTATTACGCGCAGCCTTATCTGGCGGCAAACGTCCCGCCGAACTGCTTTATTCCGCGCCCGAATGTCGGGAGCGCGGTGATCCGGCTGGCGCGCTATCCGAAGCCGCCGGTGCAGGTGAAGGACGAGCGGCTGATGTTCGCGCTGATCCGGGCGTCGTTCAACCAGAGGCGCAAGACATTGCTGAATGGATTGAAAAATGCGCCGGTGCTTTCACTCGGCCGCGAGGAGATCCTGCGGGCGTTTGAGCAGACGGGGCTTTCGGAGAACGTGCGCGGCGAGGCGCTGACGCTCGCGCAGTTCGCGGCGCTTTCCGACGCGCTGGGGGATTGAAGCATACGCAATTTATGATATGTCAGGCTGTGCTGGAACGTGGGTTTTTATATGGGTTACAGGACTTTCCGGGTCACATGGGATAAATGGCGCGCTGTGGCCGGGATGGGATCTGGGGGAACAGGAGGTTTCTGGTGATTCGTGAGGAGCATTTTCATTTTACAACGGAAGGCGGCATGATTGAAAACCATGGGATGTGCTGGATCCCGGAGGGCAGGGCGCGGGCCGTCGTGCAGATCCTGCACGGGATGTCTGAGCATATCGAGCGCTACCGCGCGTTTGCGGAGTATCTGGCCGGAAGAGGGATTCTGGTGGTGGGACACGACCACCTCGGTCACGGTAAGACCGCGGCGTCTGAGGAGGATTACGGATATTTTGCCGAGGAGGACGGCAACCGGATCATGATACAGAACATTCGCCGGGTGTATCAGCTGGTGAAGGAGCACTGCCCCGATGTCCCGTATGTATTGTTCTGGCACAGCATGGGTTCGTTCCTTGCCAGACAGTACCTGTGCGAGCACGGGGCAGGACTTGACGGCGCGGTGATCTGCGGAACCGGAGATCAGCCGATGGCTGCGGTGCGGTTGGGAATGACGATCAGCAGGGTGGAGGCGAGGCTTTTCGGCTGGAGGCACAGAAGCCGTCTGCTGCGTTTTCTGACATTCGGCAGCTACAATGCGAAATTCAAGCCGCAGCGCACGGACTGTGACTGGTTGTGCCGGGATGAGGCGGTCGTCGATGCGTATATTCAGGATACAATGTGCGGGTTCGCGTTTACAGTGAATGGTTATTACAATATGTTTCTTGGCATTTCTAAAATTCTCCGCGACGAAAGCCTGCGGCAGATGCCGAAGAAGCTGCCTGTGCTGTTCATCGCCGGCGAGGAGGATCCGGTCGGAAATTTCGGAAAGGGCGTGCGAAGCGTAGCGCGAAAATTCCAAAAGCTTGGGATGGAGCGCGTGGAGTGCAGGCTGTATCCGAAGGATCGGCACGAGATCCTGAACGAGCTGGACAAGGAGCAGGTGTACGAGGACGTCTTTGCGTGGATGGAGAAAAGCGGGCTGCTGAGATGAGGATTGCAAAATTGCGGTAACGAAGAGTGTATTCTCCATTTGCGGATTGTCTGTCTGACAGGGTAATGAAAGGGAATGCCGAATGCGGCGTACGTATCATAAAAACAAAAAGGATCAAAGGAGGCAGATCATATGAGCAGGAAAAAACAGAAGATGGGCGTCGGGAGACTGGTGGCAGCGGCTGGGGTCGGAGCTGTGCTGGGACCGATCATCATTCCGAAATTTGAGCCGTATGTGCTGGCATGGAAGAGCAGGATCCGGTTCGGCCGTTCCGACCGGAAGCGGGACGAGGGACTTCAGACGCCGGCTGACATCACACGCGTGGATGACCTGAAATACGGAGAGCACAGGCTTCAGACGATGGATATCTATTATCCGAAGGGAACGGAAGGAGCTTTGCCGACCATTGTCAGCATCCACGGAGGCGGCTATGTCTACGGGGATAAGGGCGTGTATCAGTATTACTGCATGAGCCTCGCGCAGCGCGGATTCACGGTTGTCAATTTTTCCTACCGTGTCGCTCCCGAGAGCCGTTATCCGGCGCAGATCGAGGACACGAACACGGTGCTGCGTTATGTCTGCGCGCATGCGGAGAAATATCATATCGACACGGAGAATATTTTCTTTGTGGGCGATTCCGCCGGAGGACATCTGAACGCCCAGTACAGCGCGGCGGTGACGAATCCGGAGTACGCGGCGCTCCTCAGTCTGGATATTCCGGAATTCACGCTGCGGGCGACCGCGCTTAACTGCGGTGTCTACGATATGGACGAGCTGGGAGAGGATCTGATGGTGTGCTATGCCGGAAAGGATTATCAGCAGTACAAGGAGCAGCAGGATATTCTCGGGCATATCACAGGGGCGTTTCCGCCGGCTTTCGTCATGAGTTCGACCGGAGATTTCCTCCTGAAGTGCGCGCAGCCGATGGCGGATTTTCTGACGGAAAAGGGAGTTGAGACGGAGCTGCATATCTACGGCGACGAGAAGACGAAGCCGGGGCATGTGTTCCACTGCGACGTCCGCAGCGGGTACGCGAAGAAGTGCAACGATGAGGAGTGTGAGTTTTTCCGGAGGCATATCGGGAACGTATAAACACATAAAGAAAAATATAAATTAAGAACATTTTTACGAATGAAAAGAAAGCCTCCTTCATGTACAAAGCGAGCGATTCCGGGGAATCTTTGCCGAAAACTATGCGGTGTGCGCGCTGAAGGCGAACGGATATGAGCTGTTTTACTGGGAATCAGGGGGAACTGCGGAGGTGGATTTCCTGATCGTGCGGGACGGACAAGTGGTTCCAATCGAGTGTAAGGCCGGAGATCATGTGAAGTCAAAAACAACCGGTCGGAACGGATCCAACCGGTTGTTTTGCTTTTGCTGTTAATTCGATTCAGTCTCATCCTCTGTCTTGTACAGCGGCAGTACCGCTGCCTTCTCAAAGCCATTTTCCATATCGAACGTGATTACGAACGCGTCACCCGCGAGATAGAAGCCGTCCCCGATGTAGAGGCCTCGCAGATTGTTGTACTCGGCTGCGTTCGAGAAGCCGTCCGCGAAGAAGTCGTAGAGCAGCTCGCGGTTGAAGCCGTTCTCGGCATCGTAGGAGAAGAGGAGGTAGCGGTCGTCGCAGAAGAAGCCGAAGAGGTTCTTTTCCGGCGAGACCATGATCGCCTTGTAGTCCTCGATCGCCGGGCACCAGGTGACGCCGGGGATCGTGTA
>CANQIW010000185.1 GCA_947624055.1 uncultured Lachnospiraceae bacterium | reverse complement strand
ACGGAGCCTGACGTCTCTTCTCCGGCTCCGGAGCGGTCTGAATCTTGCGTACGGCTGTCCCGTCAACGTACACATAAGTTCTGCCGCCTTCGTTTCTCCCCTGGCGGCTGCCTGTCCTGCCGCCTGTTCCCTGCGTTCTCGCCATTTTTCTGCACCCCTGTATGATCTATCGCGGCCGCCCGCCGTCCGGAGCCCTCTCCCCGGCCACGGCAGAAGCCCTTCACCCGCCCCGGGCCGCCGCTATGTATACTCCCGTTCAAATACCCTCAATTTTGAGCTTTTTGCCCTTCTGTTCTCCTCCAGTTCTCTCTCCGTCGGAACGATCGGCTTGCGCGTGACGACTCTCCCCTTCGGCTTTCTGCCGCACACACAGACCGGGAACTCCTTCGGACAGATACACGGGTGTTCGTTTTGCCTGAATTTTTCCTTTACAATGCGATCCTCGAGCGAATGGAACGTGATCACGCAGATACGTCCCCCGTCATTCAGAAGATCGATCATGTCGTCCAGCGAATTCTCCAGAACCTCCAGCTCCCGGTTCAGTTCGATCCGGATCGCCTGGAAGGTCCTTTTGGCCGGGTGTCCCCCCGTCGCTCGCGCTTTCATCGGTATCGCCGCTTTTATAACATGAATTAACTCCCCAGTTGTTTCCAATGTTTTTTGTTCCCGTGCAGTTACGATCTGCCTGGCAATATTCCTCGCGAAACGTTCTTCCCCGTAATCACGGATGATCCGGTACAATTCCGCCTCGCTGTATCCGTTCACGATATCCCCTGCAGTCTGCGTCTGACGCTGGTCCATTCGCATGTCCAGCGGCGCGTCCTCCCTGTACGTAAAGCCGCGGCTCGCCTCGTCGAGCTGATAGGATGAGACCCCCAGATCCAAAATGACTCCATCTACAGATGTAATGCCAAGCTTGCCGAGCTCCCTCCTCATATCGCGGTAATTCGCGCGGATGATGGTCACCCGGTCTTCGAACAACTTCAAACGCCCTGTGGCTGCCTCGATCGCGGCCGCATCCTGGTCTATACCGATCAATCTGCCCTTTTCAGACAATCGGCTGCAGATCTCCAGGGAATGTCCCCCGCCGCCCAGCGTGCCGTCCACGTAAATTCCGTCCGGTCGTACGCGCAACGCTTCAATGCTCTCCTCCAGCAATACGGATGTGTGCCTGAATTCCATACAATCCTCCCCAGGTTATATGCTCAGGCCAAAGTCCGTCATGCTGTCCGCGATATCGTCCATATCGTCATAAGCACTGGTTTCCGTCCAGTTCGCCTTACTCCAGATCTCAACGCGGTTCAGGTTGCCCGCCAGCACCACATCCTTTTCCAGCTGAGCGAAGTCCCGCAACACCTGAGGCAGGAGAATCCTCCCCTGCTTGTCCAGCTCGCATGTGGTTGCCCCGGCCACCAGAAAACGCGTAAATTTTCTGGCGCTCTTGTTGTTCAGTGGCAGCGTGCGCAGCTTCTCCTCGATGATCTGCCATTCGTTTTTGGGAAACACAAACAGGCATCCGTCCAATCCCTTCGTGACAATGAACTCGTCCCCCAACAAGTCCCTGAACTTCGACGGGATGATCAGTCTGCCTTTGGTGTCGATCGTGTGATTGTATTCACCCATAAACATCATGGCGCACCTCTTCGATTGCCGCCCACTCCGTGACCGGCAGCGAATCGTCCTCAGCTACACGGCGGTGTTCCCTTCGCTGCGATATCAGGGTCGATTCCACCCTTTTGGTACCACCTAACACCACAACACACCACTTTCTACCACTTGCCACCTATCATACAGTAGATTTGCACAAAATACAAGCACAATTTCGAATTAAGTTTTTACAATTTAGTTAACTTTTTTGGGGCACAACATATTGTATGCAAGCAAAAAGACCGGCGCAAAATCTTGCGTCAGTCTTCTTCCTCTCCAAAAAGTCTATGGTTTTTTTCGTGTTTTTACGCCTCCATGTACCGCTCGATCAACTCGTCCACCACACGGCTCTGCTCGTAGGCATCCTCCACCCGCTCTCCACCTGCAAGCAATCTGTTAAGCTTTTCACGTTCTTCCTCAATCCGTCTTTTCAACTGTTCCTTTGGATTCATAATTCTTTCGTCCCTTTCTTGTGTATTCCCCCTATGAGCAACAGTACAAACGATACCACAACAAGTATCCCGGACAGGATCTGCGAAACCGCAAGGCCCGTCCCCGGCCAGAGAAGCTGATCGGTGCGCAGCCCTTCGATCCAGAATCTTCCCGCCCCGTAAAGCAAAAGATAACTCAGAAAAATCATGCCGTCATATCTCTCCCTGGCGCGGAACGTCAGGAAAAGAAGGATCAGCAGCACGCCAAGATTCCACACGGACTCATAGAAAAAGGTCGGATGTACCTGAATATAGGACACGCCGTCGATCGTCTGCAGATGGGCGCGCATCATGTCCGTGATCTCATGGGCACGCACATCGCTCTCGGGAAGCTGCATCGCAAAAAAGCCGTCCGTATAACCACCGAAAGCCTCCCGGTTGAAAAAGTTTCCCCACCTTCCGACCATCTGCCCCCACACAAGCCCGATAACCGCGGTATCCAGCGCGCGCAGAGGTTTCATTTTGCGAAGTCTCGTAAACACGACTACCGTGAGCACTCCGCCGATCACGCCGCCGTAGATCGCCAGCCCTCCCCGGCGGAGGTTGATGATCTCAGACAGATGTTCCCGGTAATAGTCCCAGGAAAACACGACATAATAGATCCGCGCGCAGACAACCGAGACGACGATCGCGGTAAGCCCGAGATCGAAATAGTCGTCCGGGTTCTGGCCGGTCGCCTTCGCTACCTTCATCGCGAGCAGCAGACCCGTCACCATGGCAAACGCGAGCACGATCCCATAACAGGCGATCTCAAATCCGCCAATCGAAACAGACCTGATGACATGCTCCAGGGTGATCCCCAGATGCGGGAAGCGTATCATGGCGCGCCTCCTTTCCCATATGTCTCATGTGAACGCGCACACATACGTGCGCTGCACCATTCGCATTCCGCTTCGTTCACACATTAAATCTGAAGAGGATCACATCCCCGTCCTGCACGACGTAGTCCTTGCCCTCGAGCCTCACGAGCCCTTTCTCCTTCGCGGCCGCATAGGAGCCGCAGTCCAGAAGATTCCTGTAGTTGACGACCTCGGCCCGGATAAAGCCGCGCTCGAAATCGGAATGGATCTTCCCCGCCGCCTGCGGAGCCTTCGTCCCCTTCCGTATCGTCCAGGCGCGCGTCTCCGTCTCCCCGGCGGTCAGGAAGCTCAGAAGCCCCAGCAGCGAATAGCTCGCACTGATCAGTTTCTCCAGACCGGACGCTTTCAATCCCAGATCCTCGAGAAACATCTGCTTTTCATCGTCGTCGAGCTCCGCGATCTCCTGTTCGATCTGCGCGCAGATCACAAACGCCTCGCTCCCGGAGGAAGCCGCGTAATCGCGCACCGCACGCACATGGGCATTCGAAGCCCCGTCGTCCGCGAGATCGTCCTCCGCCACGTTCGCAGCGAAGATCACCGGCTTCGCCGTGAGCAGATTGTATTGAGAAAGCCAGGCCGCCTCATCCTCGTCTGCAGGCTCGTAGGTAATCGCAAGCTTTTCGGCCTCCAGATGCGCCTTCAGCTTCTCCAGAAGCTGAAGCTCCTTCGCCTGCGTCTTGTCGTTCCGGGCCGCGCGCGCCGTCTTCGCGATGCGGCGTTCCAGAATCTCGAGATCCGAAAAGATCAGCTCCAGATTGATCGTCTCAATGTCCCGCACCGGATCAACCGAACCGTCCACATGGATCACATTCGAATCCTCAAAGCAGCGTACAACATGTACGACCGCGTCCACCTCGCGGATGTTCGCGAGAAACTGGTTCCCCAGGCCCTCGCCCTTCGACGCGCCCTTCACAAGCCCTGCGATGTCCACGAACTCGATCACCGCCGGCGTAGTCTTCGCCGAATGGTACAGCTCCGTCAGCAGCCTAAGCCGCTCGTCCGGCACCGCGACCACACCTACGTTTGGGTCAATCGTGCAGAACGGGTAATTCGCGGATTCCGCCCCGGCCTTCGTCAGTGAATTGAACAGCGTACTCTTGCCTACGTTCGGCAGTCCTACAATTCCAAGTTTCATGTCGTTGTCTCCATTTCTTTTTTCTGTCGCACCTGCTTCCCGCGCCTGTCCGCTGTCCCCGCAGATACGATTTCTTCCCTTTTCTCCTATTTTCTGTCAGGCAAGTCACAGTTTAACACATAAAGCGACAAGAAACAATAGCTTCTGCCAGAAACCGCTCGACATAATTCCCCATTACTGGCCCAAAAACCTGTTTGAGGCCGCCGCATTCTCCTGCGGCAGCCTCCTGTTTTTCCTGTCAATCCGAGTTTTTTTGAGCTGAGGGCAAAAATCTCCGTCTCCGAAATTTGTCGAAAAGATTTTCGCAGCCTGACCGCGCGGATCCCCCTGTCCGGTCTGCGCGTCTCAATATCGTTTTCTCTCCCTGAGCTCCCGCTCCAGCAGGACGTAATTCTCATATCTCTCCCGGGAAATCTTCTCCTGCGCGAGCGCTTCCTTCACCGCGCAGTCCGGCTCGCTCAGGTGCATACAGCCCTGGAAGCGGCAGTCCGCCGCGTAGGGGGCGAACTCCGGAAAGCAGTCCCTCAGCTCTTCGGGAGTGAGCCCCTGCAGATACAGCGAGCTGAAACCGGGCGTATCCAGAAAATACGCGTCCTTTCGCAGCACGATCAGCTCCGTGTGCCTCGTCGTGTGCTTTCCGCGGTCAATCCTGCGGCTGATCTCTCCGACCTCCATCTGCACGGACGGCTGAAGCGCATTCGTCAGCGACGACTTGCCGACCCCGGAAGGCCCCGCGACCACCGTCGTCCTGCCTTCCAGAAGGCCCTGCACCTCCTCGATGCCCTCCTTCTGCGTC
>CANQIW010000184.1 GCA_947624055.1 uncultured Lachnospiraceae bacterium | reverse complement strand
AGGCGTTATACACAGGCGGAGATCGAGGCGGCAGCGGCTGACGGAAACTATATCACGCTGTATGGGAAACTGGAGGACCGTTTCGGAGACAACGGAGTGGTATCCGTGGTAATTGGGCATGTGTTGGAAGAGGTATGCCATGTAGATCTGTGGATTATGAGCTGCCGGGTGTTGAAACGGGACATGGAATTCGCGATGATGGACGCACTGGTGAAGAGATGTCAGGAGCGCGGCGTGAAGGAGATCCGGGGCTATTATTATCCGACAGCGAAGAATGCGATGGTGAAGGAATTTTATGCGTTGCAGGGATTTAAAAGGCTCCGGGACGATGGCGGAGGAAACACCGAATGGCAGTTTGTGATACCGAATGATTATGAGAATAAGACAGACGTGATTGCAGTAGAGTATTAAGGATGGGAGAAGAAGATGGGGATACACTATATCGGGTTTTCATGCCGGCAGATATAGGGATGATAGAATTGCTTGAAATGAATTAGAGCGGATGAAAAAGACCGTTAATTTAAGAATGAAGGAGGATATGAAAATGACAAGAGAAGAGATTTACGCGAAAGTGAATGGGGTATTCCGGGATGTATTTGATGACGACACGATTATGGTAAATGATACAACCACGGCGGACGATATCGAGGATTGGGATTCGCTGGAGCACATCAACCTGATTGTGGCTGTGGAGAATGCCTTTGGCGTGAAGTTCAACATGGGACAGGTCAACGGCATGAAGAATGTCGGCGAGATGGTGGATATCATTGCAGGCTGTATAAAGTGAGTGATCTTAAAGGATTCTTCGATGCGTCAGAGGTTATGGTAGGTGCTGTGCAACCTCTGAATTTAAGCGGTCTGCAGCGATTTGAACCTCTGAAATGAAATATAGTAATTTTTGCTTTTCTTACAAGATATGAAAAATTTTTTGATCTCTAACAAAGGGAGCCTATTCCCTGCCTTTGCTCTTTTTTTTGGAGCTCCCTCATCTTCTGCCTGGTGATGAACTGATAGTCTGTCCGGAAACCGCAGAGCTCATGCAGGGCGTCGGTAAGTCTGCTGCGCCTGTAGAGTGGCATGTAGCCCTGGCTTTCGATGTCCGCAAAGTCCATCTCCCTTAACGTCCCAAGGATCTCCCCACAGGTATATCCATCCCCCAGCCTTTTTTCCAGGATGCGGTAAATTAAAAGGGCAAGGAAGCAGGTCAGGAAATGGGCCTTGATCCTGTTCTCCAGTCGTACAAATGCAGGCCGGGATTCAAAAGTTCTTGACAACTGCACATTTTGATTTTTTCCGCGCAGGTTTCGACAAATTATTTGTCCCTGTTACGCTATAATATTTGCATTACCGTATGAAAATGTTTATAATAGGAGGTACAAAATGACTGACATTCAAAACACGGAAATGCAGAATCAACAGAGTACGCAGGCAGATGCAGCGGAAAAGCTTACAGACACGGTACATAGGGAAAACACGAACCATAAGGACAGCCTTTTCGTCGACCTGTTCTATTCGGACGAGACTGCGAGGGAAAACCTGCTGAGCCTTTATAACGCGTTACACGGTGCTGACCTGACAGATCCGGGACTGGTTCATCGCCTGAAAATTGATGATGTGCTTTACAAGAATTTTAAGAATGACATCTCTTTTGAAGTGGCAGGACAGGTGTTTGTTTTTGGGGAGCATCAGAGTACGGTCAACCCCAACATGCCATTGCGGTGTCTGATGTATGCCGGGAGGGCTTATGAGCAGCTTGTGAGCACGGAGGCCAGGTATAAGACGAGGTTGGTGAAAATCCCAACGCCGGAGTTTTTTGTGTTTTACAACGGCCGGAAGGAGTCTCCGACAGAGAGTGAACTGCGGTTGTCTGATGCATATCGGATACCGGCGTCGACCAATTCCCTGGAGTTAAAGGTGCGGGTAATCAATATCAATACGAACAAAGGGCACGAGATACTGAAGAAATGTAAGATTCTGCGGGAATACAGCCTGTTTGTGGATACGGTGCGGAGATATCAGGACACGGACACGCCGGAAGCGGTAAAGGAAGCTGTTCGGGAATGCATAAAGAATGGTATTCTTGCAGAGTATTTGAGCAGGAAAGGCAGTGAGGTGGTTAATATGCTGATAGCGGAGTATGATTATGAAACAGACATTCGGGTGAAACAGGACGAGGCTCGGGAAGAAGGCAGAGAAGAAGGCAGAGAAGAAGGCAGAGAGCAGGGCATCGAACTGAAAGTAGTTCAGCAGGTGTTGAAGAAGCTGAAGAAATCATATACTGTTGCCCAGATTGCTGAGGCTCTGGAGGAACCGGAGGAAAAGATCAGTCGGATTGTGGAGATGGCGCAAAAATACGCGCCGGGGTATGATGAAAGGAAGATTCTGGAAGAAGTGATGAAATAAGCTGAAGGGTTTATGCCATGACAGTTAATAGAAGCATGACACAGGGCGGCGGGATCAGTGATTCTGCCGCCCTGTGTTTTTCTGGGCTGAAGGAAAGTGTTGCAAAGAAAGTGCTGAATGAAAGCGTTGAATGAAGGTGCTCAATGGAATCTGTCGACAATTTCCGGATCGAAGGGCGTCAGGATTTTGTATGAAACGGGCAGGGCGTTTGATGAAGAGAGCAGGAGGCTTTTGTTTTCCGCGGCGCATATGGGATTGCAAAACGATGGTTTTTTCGTTATAATCGGTTCAGGCAGTACGGAGAGTATACGGAAATCTTATGGAGAAAAAAACCTATGGGAACGGTTTTATTGAAAAAAGGCGGCGGCCGCGCGCTGAAGCAGGGCGGTCCGTGGATCTATGACAATGAGGTGGCGGATATATCCGGCGAGCCGGCGGACGGAGACATCGTGCAGGTACAGGATTTCGATGGCTATGCGCTGGGGCAGGGCTTCCTCAACCGGAGGTCGAAGCTGACAGTGCGCATGATGACGCGCGACGCGAAGGCTGTGGTCGACCGGGAATTTCTGCGCGGACGGGTGAGGGATGCATGGGAATACCGCAAGCGCACGGTGGATACCGGGAGCTGCCGCGTGATCTTTGGCGAGGCGGATTTTCTGCCGGGGCTGGTCGTGGACAAGTTTTCTGACGTTCTGGTTGTGCAGTCGCTGGCGCTTGGGATCGATCGTTTCAAATCTTTGATCGTGGAGCTGCTGTGCGAGATGCTGGCGGAGGATGGGATTCGGATCCGCGGCGTCTATGAGCGCTCCGACGCGAAGGTGCGGGAGCAGGAGGGCATGGAGCGCGCGGCGGGTTTTTTGAGCGAGCCGTTTGACACGAAGGTGGAGATTGAAGAAAATGGCGTCCGCTATTATGTGGATGTGGCCGAAGGGCAGAAGACCGGATTCTTCCTCGACCAGAAGTACAATCGAAAGGCGATCTGGAAGCTTTGCCCGGGTGCGCGGGTGCTGGACTGCTTTACGCATACGGGTTCTTTCGCGCTGAATGCGGCGAAGGCAGGGGCGGCGAAGGTGATCGGCGTGGACGCCTCGGAGCTCGGCGTGGCGCAGGCGCGGGAGAACGCTGCGCTCAACGGGCTGCAGGATATTGTGGAATTTCAGTGCAGGGACGTGTTCGAGCTGCTGCCGGAGCTTGAGCGGCAGGGCGAGAAATTTGACGTAGTGATCCTGGATCCGCCTGCGTTTACGAAGTCGCGCAATTCCGTAAAAAACGCCGTGCGTGGGTACCGTGAGATCAATCTGCGAGCGATGAAGCTGATCCGGGACGGAGGCTATCTGGCGACTTGTTCATGTTCGCATTTTATGGAGCCGGAGCTTTTCGCGGAGACGATCGCTCAGGCGGCGAAAAACGCGCACAGACGGCTGCGGCAGGTGGAGTTCCGCACCCAGGCGCCGGATCATCCGATCCTCTGGGGCGCGGGGGATTCCTATTATCTGAAATTTTATATTTTCCAGCTGCGGGTGGAGAGGTAATCCGGATGCTATCATACCAAAACGACCTGTTGCAGGGCCGTGAATACGCATTGGCAGCAGGGATGAATATTGAAGTCGGATGGGAACTGGCTGTAGTAGTAGGACATACAGGAAATTGGAAGAGCGGAATCTGAAATGACAGGATTGCGACAGAGAGATTGAGAGAACAGGATTGAGGGAACAGGATTGAGAGAACAGGATTGAGAGAACAAGATTGAGAGAACAAGATCAGGGAGGGACAGCAGATGAAGGAAAAATTGTACACGATACCGCTGACGGACGCGTTCCAGGCGGGAGAGGAGTGTCCGTTCTGTTTTATCGAGCGGAAGCTGGAGGAACATACGCTGGACTTTGTGCTCGGGCCGGGCGCGTCCTACATGGAGGACGACATCCGCGCGGAGACGGATGCGGCCGGGTTCTGCCGGATGCACTACAAGAAAATGTACGATTATGGAAACCGTCTGGGCATGGGGCTGATCCTGAAGACGCATATGAAAAAACTGAATCAGGAGCTGGATGAGCAGATCGCGAAGTTCTCGCCTTCGCACGTCTCTCTCATGGGCCGTCTGAAAAAGGGAAAAGCGCAGGACGGAGCCGCGCACAATTCGCTCGGCGCGTGGGCGGCCGCGCGGGAGGAGAGCTGCTACATCTGCAATTTTTATAAAAAGTCTTTTCAGCAGTATCTGAATTCGTTCTTCGATCAGTATCGGAAGGATCCGGAGTTCCGCAAAATGTTCGCGGAGAGCAAGGGTCTTTGCGTTCCGCATTTCGGGGCGGTGGCGGACGCGGCGGATACGGCGCTTCCGGATAAGGAGAAGAAAGAATTTTACGATGTGCTCCTGCCGCTGATGAAGAAGAATATGGAGCGGCTCTATGACGATCTGGAGTGGTTCTGCGATAAGTTTGACTATCGGAACAAGGATGCGGACTGGAAGACCTCGAAGGACGCGATCCCGCGCGGGATGCAGAAGGCCGCGGGCGGGCATCCGGAGCTGCCGC
>CANQIW010000183.1 GCA_947624055.1 uncultured Lachnospiraceae bacterium | reverse complement strand
GTCTCGCAGACGCCGGATTCCGTCACCGGAAGTCCCTTGCCCGTGCTGCTTTCCTGCCTCCCCGGCAAAGCGCACGTCTCCTGAGCCTCTTGCCCCATGCCTGCTTTCTGCAGGATCAGTTTGATCAGGGTGGATTTTCCGCATCCGTTTTCCCCGTGAAGCGCGACCCGTTCGCCCTGCATCAGATCAAAAGTCAGATCAGAAAATACCGGGCGGATTGCTCCCTCATAGGCAGCGGAAAGCTCACGGATATGAATCAGCCGTTCCTTGTGATGTCGCAGGGGCATAAGTTTCAGATCCACCGGTTCCTCCAGGTCGGCAAGCAGACCCTCTTTTTCCTCAATCTCCCGCTCGATCCGTTTCTGCATCTGCGACGCCCGGCTCTGCGCTTTCTTCGTCTTCGCCCCAATATACGCGCGTGTGTCTATGGAGCGGTCGTGTTCCTTCACGGGATCGAACCCGATCTTTGTCTGCTCATTTCGGTCTGCCCACTGCGCCTTCTGCGCCGCGGACTGTTTCAGCTTTCCGATCTCTTTTGCATGCTTTTCATTCTCCGCGCGCGCAAACTGATCCCTGCGCTGTTTGTTCTCCCACCAGACAGAAAAATTGCCGGCTTGCACATCAATGCTTTTTCGGTTTAACACCAGCACATGGTCTGTGCAGGCGTCCAGCAGATCCCTATCGTGGGATACCAGAATAAAGCCCTTTTTCGACGCCAGATAATCCTTTACATTCTCTCTGGATATCTGATCCAGATGATTCGTTGGCTCATCGATCAGCAGGAAATCGTTTTCACCGGAAAACAGAACCGCCAGCATGACCTTTGTGCGTTCGCCCGGACTCAGCGTGCGAAACGGACGGTACAAAACCTCCGCGCTTCCCCGAAGCTGATCCAGCTCCACGAGAACACGCCAGGATTCACAGCCCGCTTTCCAATGCTCCAGAAGGTCCGCGGCCGGAAGCTGCATCTGCCCCTGTGTGACCGAATAAGGAAAATAGTCAAATGCGGCAGATGTGATGATGCTTCCGCTATACTCATACTTCCCCAATAACAGGTTCAAAAATGTAGTCTTGCCCTTTCCGTTGCGCCCTAAAAAGCCAAGCCTCCAGTTCGTATCAATGGAAAACGAAACATTTTCGAAAATGTTGTCAAAGCTGCCTTCATAGGCAAACGTTAAATGATCCGCAAGTATCTGTGCCAATGCCATCTCTCCCTTCTGCGGTTCCACAAAAAAGGAACCGTTCGTCACCAAACAGTTCCATTACGCATCATAACCATACAGGGAGCGCCTGCGATCTTTTATTCTGTCAACAAAAAAGAGAGCGGTTATGAGAACATAATCCACTTTTGGCAACATGAAACAATCATCTCATCTTCATGCAATCAAAAGTAAATTATCTCCTCATCTTTTCACCCCTCTCACTTATTGGCAGAATTATAACATATGACAAAATAAACTGTCAATCCTTGAGCCCTCCCTTGCAGCAAAACAAGAAACCTTGCCTCCTTCAAATGTATTCCGGGGCAAGGTTTCAGTCCTATCGAGTCCTGCTTACCACCGCGAAAATAAAGCGCCCGCGAGCGGAGACAGGACGACCATGATTACAGAAAATATAAACGACTCCACCGATATCAAGGTCGCCCGCTGCTCAGACGGAAACATATCCTGCAGAATTGTGTTTGTGCGCACCTGAAGCGCGTCATCTCCAAGAGCGGCAAGGAAACCTCCCGCCGTCATGACCAGATACAATCCGCTGTGTTCCAGGCATACTCCCGCAGACACCAGAAGCGCAATGAAAAAGAATATCCGGCTGTAACGCACTCTTTCACATTTTAAAATCAGCCGGGAGCCCAGAATACCACCCAGCTCCATGAACAGCAAAGCCATTCCCAGCGCCCAATTCGGCATCGACGCCATCGGCAGCTTCGCCTGCAGGAAAAACAGCAGTAAAGTGTCCGCCGCGCCCACAAGTGAATTGCAGAACATCAGGCCGATGGCGCGGCGCGCGTCTTTCAGAAAGGCAAAGCTCCCGCAAAAGCAGTCCGCGAGTTCGCGCAGGATTCCGTCCGTGTTACGCCCATCTGTCCGGCCGCCTGCTTCTCGGAGGGATGCAAGCACCCGAATCTGGAGCACAGACAGCAAGACATCCACGCTGTATGCCAGCCTGTGTCCGATGAATAAAGCCAAGCCCGCGCAAAGTGTTGATGCCCCGCCGCAAAGTCTGCAAAGGATAAGCTGGTTGGAAGCGTACTTTTCAAAATACTGCTCCTCTCCGGCCAACTTTAGCGAATCATAAGCCAACGCGTCGCCCGACCCTGAAGCGAAATTATAGCTCAGCGCCTGAAATGCGATGGACGCGCATACCATTGGAAGATTGCAGGAAGCGACCATGATCAGGTTTCCGATTATCCGCATCACACTGCTTGCGATCAGCATCTTCTTTCTGCCAAACACATCGGCAAACACGCCGGAAGGAAGTTCAAACGCCAGACTTGTGATGTGGAACACGGTTTCGGCGATTCCGATCTCCATCAGACTGTAACCGCGGGCGGCAAGCAACGCCACCCATGCGCCCGTGAGGGATAAATTCCCCAACACGGATGATAGATATAATCTCTTGATCTGTTTTTTTATCTGGAACATAAAAAATCTCCTTAACTGTATTTTGGTGATCGTTAAGGAGATACTGCGCCGTATGAAAAGGAGAAGCCTGATTAAAACTCAGAAAGTCTCCTTGAAAAAAGGCGCACTATCCCCATGAAAGGGAGAAATGTAACCTTTTTTCAGTTGGAGATTCGTCATCTTCCAGAACATAAGTTTTCCTTTTTCAGTTACTTCTTAGTTTTTCTTGTTTTTTCATTATAATCAACATAGCCTGGGATTGCAACTGTTATTTGCAATCAGAATTACCTATGCATTGAATTATATTTTCAGACAGGTTATAATCAAGTCAACAAACCCGAATATTCAGAGAAGGGAAATATCTCATATGGCAAAAACATATGATCTGACAGACGGAAATGTACCCGGACTGATCCTGCGTTTCTTTTTTCCGATGCTGCTTACAAACCTGCTGCAGCAGGTCTATTCCATGGCAGATACAATGATCGTCGGAAAAGGACTTGGCGACCGGGCGCTCGGCGCGGTCGGGAATCTTTCTTCCCCGGGCAGGCTTTCAGGCCGCCGCCTGGGCAGAAGCCGCCGCCTGGATCGGCTCGCTCGTGCTTAACGGCGCCGCCTATGTCTTGTACATACACAGGATGCAGCGCAATGACCTGTCCTGCGTATAGATCCCCGTGTGCAGGTTTTGCGTGCAGGATGTACATAAGACGCGGACTTTGTGTATAATGAAACTATAAAACGGATTTGGGCAACAGATTTGGAGGCAGACAAGATGACAATGAAAGATTATCCCTATCTTTATGAGACCCATATGCACACCAGACCGGGGAGCGCCTGCGCGCATAATTCCGGCGCGGAGATGGCAGAGGCGGCGCATCGTATGGGTTACGCGGGGATCATTATCACAGACCACAACTGGGGCGGCAATACCGGCATCGACCGGTCGCTGCCCTGGGAGCAGTGGGTGGACGCTTTTACGGCAGGCTACAGAGAAGCCCTGGAATACGGACGCAAACACAGCCTTGACGTGTTCTGGGGATATGAGGCCGGCTATCAGGGTACGGAATTCCTGATCTACGGGATCACGCCGGACTGGCTGAAAGAACACCCGGAGATCCGCAGCGCCGACGTCAAAGAGCAATACCGGCTGATCCATGAGGGCGGCGGCATGGTCATCCACGCCCACCCGTTCCGGGAGGCCGGATACATCCCGGAGATACGGCTGTACCCGGAGTATGTGGACGGTGTGGAGGGAGTCAACGCGGCTCACTCATCCAGCCACAAGAGCAGCCACCACAACCCGGAATACGACCACCGGGCGATCCGCTATGCCAACGAACATGGCCTTCCGATCACCGCCGGCTCGGACATCCACACGACAGACCTGCCGGGCGGCGGCGTCGCCTTCAAACGTCGTCTCACATCTGTGCAGGATTACTGCAAGGCGATCCTTGGCGGGGAGGATTATGTCCTGACCAACGGCGACGCTGTATTCAACAAAAAAGGGGAACCGCTTTACAGTTCCCTGATATAATTAACCTGTTTCAATATATTATTTAGAGTATTAAATAGTTTGCAGTACTATTTATAGCTGCAAATTATTGGATACTTCTTAGAATCCTCTTTAGTAGTTCCCGAGGATCCTCATGTTGATGGCTTCCTCCCGGATGCCCCGCAGCGCGTTCTTCACAGCGCTGTCGTTTAAGTTTCCGTCAAAATCCACGAAGAAGCGGTACTCCCAGTTCTGTCCCGGGATTGGCCGCGATTCGATCTTGCTCATATTCACATTGTTGTAGATAAAATGCGACAGAATGTTGTACAGCGCGCCGCTGTAATGCGGCACCTCAAAGCAGATGCTGATCTTCTTCGCGTCGCGCCGGAAGATTCTCTGGTTCGTGACGATGATGAAGCGCGTCGAATTTGCCTTGTTGTAGTAGATATGATCCGCCAGCACTTCCAGTCCGAAATACTCCGCCGCGAAATGACTCGCCACCGCCGCCTGTGTCGGATCCTTGTCCTCGGCCACCTTCTTGGCCGCGCGCGCCGTATTGTCGAACGGGATCTGCTGCCACTCCCTGTGACGATCCAGAAATTCCTCGCACTGCGAGAGCGCCTGCTGATGCGAGTACACCTTTTTGATCTGTGAGAGTTCTGTCCCCGGCAGGCCGAGCAGCGCATGCTCGCACTTGATGACCTGCTCCCCGACGATATAATTCTCAAAGTTCACGAGAAGGTCGTAATTGTCCGCGACGATTCCCGCGGATGAATTCTCGATCGGCAGCACCGCATAGTCCGCCGCGCCCTCCGCGATCGCCTCCATCGCGTCGCGCC
>CANQIW010000182.1 GCA_947624055.1 uncultured Lachnospiraceae bacterium | reverse complement strand
GGTGCAGCGCGTGCAGGAACTTTTCTGGGGACGCGGCGAGGGACTGTCGCTTGACGTGATTTACTACCCGTCAATCGATGAATACATGGGAAACCGGACGCTGCAGATCGTGATTAAAAATTATAAGTAATGGAAAAGTGTATCGACAAAATTTTACAAACTGGTTACATCTTCCGCGTTGCGTGATCGAAAGGAATATAATAAGATAGTAACGGCGGCAGGTCGGCAATTTTCGAATCGGCTGATCTGCCGCTATTATATTATGCGGAAGACAAATAAGCAGAAGCCTGCGGTGTAAAGAAATAAACTGCGGTGCAAAAAATGAAGAAGCATCAGGAGAGAATTATCGCATGAACGCAGATATTCTGGTAGTTGAAGACGCGCGCCCGATCAACGAGCTGATCTGCATCAATCTGGAGACGGCGGGCTATCGCGCGGTTCCGTTTTATGACGGCGATGAGGTAAGCCGGCATCTGGCCGGAGAAGAGACCGCTTACGATCTGGCGCTGCTCGACGTCATGCTGCCGGGCAAGGACGGCTTCGAACTGCTGCCGGAGCTGCGGGAAAGACAGATTCCGGTAATCTTCCTGACCGCTCGCGGAGACCTGGCGAGCAAGGTAAGAGGATTGCGCGAGGGCGCGGAGGACTATCTCGTGAAGCCGTTTGAAATGCTGGAGCTTCTGGTGCGAGTGGAGAAAGTGCTGGAGCGCTGCCGCAAGCCGGAGGAGCAGGACGAATGCCTGCGCGTGCTGGACGTTGAGATCTATCCGAAGGAGCGTATCGTCCGCAAGTCTGGCGTGGAGATCCCGTTCAAACCGATGGAGTTTGACTGTCTGCTCCTGCTTGTGAAATATAAAAACATTGTGATCCGGCGTGAGGAATTTCTGAATGTGTTGTGGGGCGTGGACTTCGAAGGAGAGACGCGGACGATTGACGTGCATATCGCGCGCATCCGCAAGAAGCTGGACTTTGGCGATGTGATCAAAACGGTGCCGCGCGTCGGGTACCGGCTGGAGGTGCACGAAAGCTGAGCACGACAAAGATTGAGTCTGCAAAATGACCAGCCTATAGTTCACGGACAGAAATGAGCAGTATCAGAATTATGGCGAAGATGACTCAGGAGGTACGGCAATTATGAAGATAACCACGAAAATCTCGGCAGCGGCCGTCGGCCTGCTGCTCCTTTTTTCTCAGGTCTTCTCCGTCTGGAACCTGAGGGAGACGCAGCGCATGCGGCTGGGAAGTATTCTGAACAGCGAACTGACACGCCTGAATACGTCGGCACAGAATTTTTCAGAGGAGTTCGGCCAAAGTCGGAGCTATCTCAAAGATGAGAAAGGGGAGCGCTTCTGGGGACGCAGCTGCTTTCAGAATTATTACAGCACGAATGCAGTGCTCTACTACGATGGTGAAGAACTGTCCAATATCTCCGGCCTGGTGTTTGACCTGGATTATCTGAAGAAGCACACAGCTGATTTTTCTGAATTGAGGAGATATCTGAATGACGCTGTGTGGTATGGCAGCTTTTCGGCGATGATCGGTGAGACAGCCGGCCGGAAGCTGCTGATCCTGCACATGCCGGTTGGCAATACAAAGTTTGAACTTTTGCACTATCGGGATATTACGGAGCTGTATGAGGAAAGCCGCAAACTGCTCCTGCACGGCGGCGTGATGGCTCTTGTGATGGCGGCCATTCTGCTCCTTATGCTGTCGCTGGTCGTCCGGCACATTCTGCGCCCGTTTCGCCGACTGAGCGAAGCGGCGGCAAAGATTGCCGACGGGGATTACAGCGTGCGCGTGGAGGCGCGGGGGCATGACGAGGTGGCTGAGGTGGCGAAGAGCTTTAACGAGATGGCGCGGCAGGTGGAGGGACATGTGCAGAGCCTTGCCGGGACGAACGAGAAGCAGAGACGTCTTCTGGGCGCGCTGGCGCATGAGCTGAAAACACCGATGACCGGGATACAGGGCTACGCCGAGCTTTTGCAGCGCGTCGAGCTTCCTAAAGAGCGGCAGCAGGAGGCGCTTTCATATATCGAGCAGGAATGCAAACGGCTGTCGCGTCTGTCCGCGAAACTTCTGCAGCTGGAGGAGCTGGCCGGGGAAAGCGAAGAGGAGATCAGGGCGGAGAGAAAGACGCTGAAGGTGACGCAGCTGTTTGCGGAGACGGAGAAGCTTTTGCACCGCCGGCTTGCAGAAAAAGAGATTTGTCTGGAGAGCGAAATTGCGGAGGGCGCGGAGACGGTCGAGGGAGACGCGGATCTGCTGGTCAGTCTTTTGACGAATCTGGCGGACAATGCCCTGAAGGCGAGCGAGCCGGGCGGAACGATCCGTCTTGCGGCGACGAAAGAGGGATTTTCTGTGTCGGACGAGGGGAAAGGGATCCCGAGGGAGGAGCTTGCGAGAATCACGGAGCCTTTTTACATGATAGACAAGTCACGTTCCAGACGGGCGGGAGGCGCGGGACTCGGGCTGGCGCTGTGTGACCAGATCGCGCGGCTGCACGGCTGGAATCTGGAGATACAGAGCGAGCCCGGCAGAGGGACAACGGTGACCTGCCATTGCGCATCGGGCGGAAGACAATCTGGCTGAGCTGCGTCGGGGCAATTGCTGTCGGCGGAAAAGTTACAACTTGTTTACATTGTGGCAAGGACACGGAAATAATGTCCACCTTATACTGTATTTGTCACGTCAGAGAAGCGAACGGGTTGAGCCAGCTTGCAAAATGTGTTCATCGCAGGCACGAGCACGATTCCAAGGCATTTGGGTATGCGGGCAAAGCGGTGGAAAGCGGCGATGGAGGTTGGCTTAGGTTCCTGTCGGAACGCAGGCAGAGGGGGAGATTTCATATGCAGAACAGAAAAGCAGGACTTTTGGGACTGGCGGCCGCGGCGCTTGCGCTGGCGGGCTGCGCGAAGACGCCGGACCAGGCGGTGGTGCGGCAGAAGGGAGACGACAGTCTCGCGCAGTATCAGGAGGCGGATACGCCGGGTGAGGATGATGCAGGCGGATCGGCTGAGCAGGCCGCAGCGGATGAAAATCAGGGAACAGCATCCGATGAGGACACAGACAGCACGAACGCTCTCGCGCAGCGCCTGCAGGTGCCGGAGCGCTATACCGCCTCGGACAGCGAAGGCATCTATAAACTCAATTGTGACGCGCAGGTGATTGTTCCGGACGCAGAGAGGGTGCCGGTGTGGAAGGTGTCGCAGCGGGAGTTTTCGCAGGAATTGATCGATCGGGTGACGGAGGCGTTCTTCGGTGACCGGCCGGTTTACAACGGGGATACGTACTATGTAGAAACGAAAGAGGAAGTGCTTGAGAAGCTTGAGCGGTATAAGGCGTGGCAGGCGGAGGGCAGTCATCCCTACGGACCTTATGTGCTGGAGGAGGATCTTCAATATTACAGCGCGGAGGATCTGGCGGAGATGTCCACGCTGCAGGATTATATTGACGCGTGTGAACAGGACTATGCGGATGCGCCAGAGGAGCCGGATCGAAGCGAGGTGGCGCCGGCGCTCGGGGCGAGCTGGTGGATCGGCGGGGAGAACGGAGAAAAGCAGTACAATCAGGATGGGGATGATAAATGGTTCAGCGGGGTGGTGGAGCTGGACGACGGCACGTTCTATGATTACAGACTGGGCAGCAGGCAGGATATGCCGATGGAGATCAAAATCCAGCGGAGAAAGGGACGATCGGATGCAGTGTCATGGTATACGCAGGATCTGAACGGGACGAATCCGAATCAGTTGCCGGCGCCGGAGGAGCTTATCCGGATGACAGGAATCTCGCCGGAGGAGGCGCAGGCGATGACGGATGTTTACATGGAAAAGCTGGGGCTTTCGGAAGAATTTTCTGCTAAGGCTGTCAACCTGAGTGTCGGCTGGCGACTTATCGATGAGGCGGCGGACGGCGGTTCCGGGTCGGAGTTCGAATCCGCCGGCTGGCAGGTGGATTATACCCGTGACGTCGGCGGATTCCCGATCACGGACGAGGAAAACTTCGGCGGAGCGCTGCAGTCGATAGACGACACGACGACGGTGCCATGGTGCTATGAGCGTGTGGAATTCACTGTGAATGCAGAAGGATTACAGAATGTAACGATCCTGAATCTGTATGACGTCGGGGAACAGCAGGTGGAGAATGTGGAGATGCTTTCCTTCCCGGAGGTGGCGGGGATCTTTGAGCAGATGCTGCGGATCAAGAGCGCAAATATGGAATACTCGACGCTCAGCGAGTATGAGATCAATCGGGTGCAGCTTGGCTATATGAGGATCTATGATCCGGGAACGGACAGCTGGTCCGGACTTCTCGTGCCGGTCTGGGATTTCTTCGGGCGGCATACGGATGAGTATGATTATGAGGGAGAGACCGGCAGCAGCGCGGTCGAGCGTCCCCAGAACAGTTTTCTGACTGTAAACGCGGTGGACGGTACCGTGATCGACCGGAGCTTGGGGTATTGACCTGCGATGAACAGGTTCCGAGAGAGCTGCTCTGCCTATGATAGTGGCATGCATGGAAAACGATGTGGATTGAGACGGGAAAATGGAAAATGGAGAGTGAGCGGACATGAGGCAGATCTGCGCGGCGGTGCGTTTCAACTTCCTCGGGTTTTTCCGAAACTCGCGGAGCGTGATCGTCTTTCTCTTAAGCGCGATCGTCTGCTACCTGCTGAGCGGGCGCGTGTACGAGGTGGTGGTTCACTTTGACACGCCGATGCAGGCGGCGGAGCCGTTCATCTGGACGTTCGGGGACTCACAGGCGGTCCTGCTCGTCTCGCTGCTTCTGATCTTCCTGTTTTCCGATCTGCCGAAGCTCTCCGCGTTCACGCCGTTTTATCTGATGCGGATGACGCGGCGCAGGTGGCTTGCGGCACAGTTCTGCTATATCGTGCTGGTGACGACCCTGTATGTGGCGTTTGTGCTCGCGGTCACGATCGCGCTGTGCATGAAGAATTCGTTTCCCGGAAATCTCTGGAGCGAGACAGCGGCGATCCTCGGTTATTCGAAGACCGGGCGGGAG
>CANQIW010000181.1 GCA_947624055.1 uncultured Lachnospiraceae bacterium | reverse complement strand
CGACCGGGATCGTCAGCACTGCGTAGGTGTAGGCGCCGATCAGCATGAAGCCCGCCTGCCCGAGGGAGAACAGCCCGGTAAAGCCGTTCAGCAGGTTCATCGAAACCGCAACCAGGGAATAGATGCATCCCTTCTTCAGGACCGCGAGCGCGATGTGCGTCGGAGGAAGAAATTTTTCCAGAACCACGATCGCAAGAATCGCCGCCAGGTAAAGCAGCGCGCAGATGATCACATTTCTCTTCTTCATAGTTCGCCGCCTCCCCTCAGACCTTATCCGTCGCGCCCTCGCCGAACAGACCGGTCGGCTTGACGATCAGGATGACGATCAAAAGCGCAAACGTGAACGCGTCCGAGAACGTCGTCCAGCCAAGGCCTTTGATGATGTTTTCACAGATACCGATGATAAACGCGCCGATCACCGCTCCCGGGATCGAACCGATGCCGCCGAACACAGCCGCGACAAACGCCTTCAGTCCGGGCATGGCTCCGGAGGTCGGAACCACGGACGCGTAGTTTGTAAAATACAAAAGCGAGCCGACCGCCGCCAGGAACGATCCGATCAGGAAGGTCATGCTGATGACGTTGTCGACCTTGATCCCCATCAGGCGGCTCGTCTCGAAATCGTTCGCCGCCGCGCGCATGCCCATGCCGATCTTCGTGTGGTTGATCAGCTGCATCAGCGCGAACACGAGGATGATCGTCAGGATCGGCGTCACGATCGTCACCATCTTCGTGGTGGCAGGTCCGATCTGGATCGTATTGGAGATAAACGGGATCGCCGGGTACGTCTGCGCCAGGCCGCCCGTGACATAAAGCGCCAGGTTCTGCAGCAGATAGGACACGCCGATCGCAGAGATCATGACGGACATACGCGGCGCGTTTCGAAGCGGCTTGTAAGCAACACGCTCCACCGCCAGCCCGAGCACGACCGTGACGACAAGCGTCAGCGGGATCGACACATACAGCGGAAACGTCGTCGTCGCGTAGACCGTCACGAGCGCCGCCACCATGAAGATATCGCCGTGCGCAAAGTTGATCAGCCTCAGAATACCGTAGACCATCGTGTAGCCGATCGCGATCAGGGCATACTGTCCGCCGACGGAAATACCTGCCAGAAGGTACGGCAGATTTTTTGTGATAAAATCCATGCTGGAACTCCTCCCTTAGTACTGGTAGATGACAAAAGCCTGCGGCTCTCATGCAACAGCAGACTGGCAAATCAATTTGCCGTCTGCCATTGCATGGAGACCGGGCTTTTATTGTAAAAAGAGAGGCTGCTTTTTGCAGCCTCTCCTGCTCTGCTTTGTATTACATTTTAGTTGACGCCCTGCTCCGCCACGAAGTCCCAGGCGCCTGTCTCGGTGTTCGCCTGCTTCACATACGCGGTGTCGCGCATCGCATCGCCGTTCTCAGACTCGAAGGCGATCTCGCCGGTAACGCCCGTGTAGGTCGTATCCCAGAGCGCCTCGTTGACCGCTGCCGGATCGGTGGAGCCCGCGTTCTTCAGAGCCTCAAGCGCGGTGAAGTATGCGTCGTAGCCCATCGCCGTAACCGCTGCAACCGTGTCGTCGCCGCCGTTGTTTGCAAGATTCGTGCTGTCGCCGTTGATCCACTCCTTGATGCCGGTATCGAACTCCTCGTTGCCGCCCTCCTGATAGAAGGTCGTCACGAAGATCTGTACATCCTTGCCCTCAGCCGCGTTCAGAATCACGTTGGAATCCCAAGTGTCGCCTGCCAGAAGCGGAACCGTCACGCCCTGGGAAGCAGCTGTGTCGATGATCAGCTGAGCCGCCTCCGTGGAGGTCGGGGCAAAGATAACATCCACGCCCTCGTTCACCGCGGTCGTGATATAGGAAGTGAAGTCTGCGTTGCCTTCCGGGAACGTGTCGGAGACAACCTCTCCGCCGAGACCCTCAAACGCCTCTGTGAAGTAGTGGCCGAGGCCCGCGGAATAGTCGTCGCCGAGCTTCGTCAGGACGTATGCCTTCTTTGCCTCAAACTTCTCAGACGCGAAGTTCGCGAGAACCGTACCCTGGAACGGATCCAGGAAGCAGATACGGAAGTAATGCGTGTTGCCCTCGGTCACCTGCGGGTTCGTGCAGGTAACGCCGATCGCCGGAACGCCTGCCTGACCGAAGGTATCGGAAGCTGCGATCGCTGCGCCGGAACCATATGTACCAAGCACTACCGATACGCCGCGGCTTACCAGATCCGCTGCTGCGGACGGAGCCTTCTCTGCAGAGGACTCGTTGTCCACGATCTCAAGCTGAACCGTGTACTCCGTGCCGTCGATCTCAACCGTCGGAGCAACGCTGTTCGCATACTGGATACCAAGCGTCTCCTGCTTGCCGCCTGCGCCGTTGTCTCCGGACGCCGGCTCAAACACGCCGATCTTCACAACGTCTTCCGCGGAAACGCTAAGCGCCCCTGCGAAGCACATGGTCGCGCAAAGTGCAAGTGCTGCTAATTTTTTCATAATCTTTTCCCTCCTGTATTTCTTTTTTGTACTATTCGGCCGCTTTTCTGCGATAAAACAGCAAAGCGCCCAACACAAAATTTATTTTAGTCCAATTCTGTCCGTATTGCAAGGACTTTCGTCCGTTGTACAAAAAAAATACACAGTTTCTATATTTCCTTCTCCTCACGTCTCAGAATATCATACTCCTCCGCCAGTCCGCCGAGGTCGACCCACAGCTTCTGCTTCGCGTGCGGGGCGCTCTCCTGCGGATTGCCGTCCTCATCAAAGATGCCCGCGACCCGGACACAGACATTCCGGCCGTCCGGCTTCATGATCTCGATCTCTTCGCCGACCGAAAACTTGTTGCGCTGCTCGAGCGCATACAGGCCGTCATCCCGCCGCGCGCCGACCATCCCGAGATAAGTATACTCCTTGACATAAGTGCTCTCGCCGTAGATCTGCGCGTCCGGGCCGGGCTTGCCGTAGAAGAAGCCCGTCGTGAATTCCCTGTGCGTGCAGCTTCCGATCTGTTCCCTGTACCAGTCCATGTTCTTCTCGTAGAGCGTCGGGTCCTTACGGAAATCGTCGATCGCCTTTCGATAGGTGCGCGCCACCGTCGCCACGTACAGCGCCGTCTTCATGCGCCCCTCGACCTTGAGGCTGTCAATCCCGGCCGCGATCATGTCCGGCAGGTGCTCTACCATACAGAGGTCTTTGGAATTAAAGAGGAACGTGCCGCGGTCGTTCTCCTCGATCGGCAGGTACTCACCCGGGCGCGTCTCCTCTACCACCGCGTACTTCCAGCGGCAGGGGTGTGTGCACTCGCCCTTGTTCGCGTCCCTGCCCGTAAAATAATTGCTCAGCAGACAACGCCCCGAGTAAGAAATACACATCGCCCCATGCACAAAGCTCTCGATCTCCATCTCCGCTGGGATGTTGTCCCGGATCTCGCGGATCTCCGCAAGAGACAGCTCCCTCGCCGAGACGGCGCGCTTCGCTCCGAGCTCCCACCAGAAACGGTAAGTCTCGTAATTCGTATTATTTGCCTGTGTGCTGACGTGGCGCTCAATCTCCGGGCAGAGCCGCCTCGCGAGCATAAAAATTCCCGGATCCGCAATGATCAGCGCATCCGGGCGCAGTTCCCGAAGCTCCTGCAGGTACGCTTTCACGCCCTCCAGGTCGTAATTGTGCGCGAGGATGTTGACCGTCACATGCACCTTCACGCCGTGCGCGTGCGCGAACGCGATCCCCTCCGCCATCTCTTCCATAGAAAAATTCTTCGCCTTGGCGCGCAGCCCGAACTCCTCGCCGCCGATGTACACGGCGTCCGCGCCGAAGACCACGGCGGTCTTCAATACCTCCAGACTGCTCGCCGGTATCAGAAGCTCCGGATGTCTCCCCGTTTCTTTCATCATTCCTCCAAACCGCATACTGTCGTTCTGTATCCTGCTTCCATAATATACAAAAAATATCTGTCACCATCTTATGTGACCCTTCATCTGTCATTCCAATTCAAAAATGAGGTCAAAAATATCTTTCAAAGCTTCTGTAGTATTTTACGGCATCAATTCTCAGTTATAATCTTTATCTCATCCCATTGCTTCACCGTCACAGCCGCCCCGTCCCCGACCGCGACGATCGAGGTCAGCAGCCCGTCCGTGTGCTTCAGCACATACAGGTACTCGCGCATCCGCCTGTAGATCGTGCGATTCCTCCGCTCGACGGCGTAGTGCGATTCGATGATGTCCCCGTCCTGCAGTACGTTGTCCGAGACGAGCACTCCTCCCGTGCGCAGCAGCCGCAGCGCCTCCGGCAGAAAATGGATGTACTGCCCCTTCGCCGCGTCCATGAAGATCAGGTCATAAGGCCCTGACAGGCCGCGCATCACCTCGAGCGCGTCACCCTCCAGAAGCGTGATCTTCTCCTCCATTCCCGCGGCCGCAAAGTTCGCCCTCGCCTGCGGGATCCTCTTCTCATATTTCTCGATCGTCGTGATATGGCAGTCCGGCGCTGTGTTCTGCGCCATCAGGAGCGCGGAAAAACCGACAGCCGTCCCCACCTCCAGGATGTGCTTCGGAGCCTGCATCGCCAGAAGCACCTTCAGAAAGCTCTGCATGTCCTGCCGGATGATCGGGATCTCCTGCGCGCCCGCCGCGCGCTCCAACTCGTCCAGAAACGCCCCGTTGCCGGTATCCAGAGAGTTGATGTAGACCGCCATCCTTTCATCAATCACCATCTGTATCCTGATCCTCTCCTCAACGTCGCTGTCCCTTTTGCTGCCTATATCCGGATTCTATCCACCACATCGCCCGAATCGAGATCGACCGCTCCAACGATCTCTCCCGTGATCTTCTGCACCATGCGGCACACCCGCAGCTCCGCGAGCAGGAAACCGTTCACGAGCGGATTTTTCCGAAACTCCTCGTAATCATTGCACAGGCGGTTCTGCTCCTGGTACATATCGATCAGTTCCTGCGAATTCTGCGTCTCAAACACATGCAGCCGGAAATCGTTGATCTGCTTCCGCAGTTCCGGCTCTTCCCGCACCTTGTCCCGCAGCT
>CANQIW010000180.1 GCA_947624055.1 uncultured Lachnospiraceae bacterium | reverse complement strand
GCGATGCCCCAGAGCTCGCCCCAGCCGAACGGGAACAGGAACTCGATGTCCGTCGTCGCCTTGCTGTAGAAGGAAAGCTCCTCCTTCTCGTGGTCGCGCACGCGCATCTCCTCTTCCTTCATGCCGAGGGACTTCAGCCAGTTGATGCAGTAGCTCCTCCAGTAGTCGAACCACTCAAGATCCGTGTCCGGCACACAGAAGAACTCGAGCTCCATCTGCTCGAACTCGCGGGTGCGGAACGTGAAATTGCCCGGCGTGATCTCATTGCGGAATGATTTTCCGATCTGCGCGATGCCAAACGGCACCTTCTTGCGGGAGGTCCGCTGCACGTTCTTGAAATTGACGAAGATGCCCTGAGCCGTCTCCGGACGCAGGTATACCGTATTTTTCGCGTCCTCGGTCACGCCCTGGAAAGTCTTGAACATCAGGTTGAACTGGCGGATATCGGTGAAATTGTGCTTGCCGCAGGACGGACACGGAATATTGTGTTCCTCGATGAAGCTCTTCATCTCCTCCTGCGAGAACGCGTCAACCGGCTTCTCCAGCGCGATGCCCTGCTCCTGGCAGAAATCCTCGATGATCTTGTCCGCGCGGAAACGCTCATGGCACTCCTTGCAGTCCATCAAGGGATCCGAGAAGCCGCCGAGATGCCCGGACGCCACCCAGGTCTGCGGATTCATCAGGATCGCACAGTCCACGCCGACGTTATACGGGTTCTCCGTGACAAATTTCTGCCACCACGCCTTCTTGACATTGTTCTTCAGTTCCACGCCGAGATTGCCGTAATCCCAGGTATTGGCAAGCCCGCCGTAGATCTCGGAGCCCGGATACACAAAGCCCCTGCCCTTCGCGAGGGCGACAATCTTCTCCATCGTCTTTTCCATAAAAATCTCCTCCGGTTTTCTTTATATACTTATGACAGCGTACCGTCAGAAAACGCCTCCGGATCGACGCCGCAAGAACGTCTCCGGAAAGCTCCTTGTCTCTGTACAGCTGTTGTTGCCTGCTATGCAATGTCATCAAAAATGATATAGACGCGGCTGGCATTCGAGCGCTCCGTAAAGGAAGACTCCTCCGCCCTGTAGACCGCATTGGACGGCAGGACAAGTTCTACGTTCTCCTCCTCCGCCTCGCCGGTGGCGTTCACCACATTCTCTGAGAGAACCTCCGCGTTCACGCTCGTGAACAAAATATTGCCCGGCACCTGGACCTCCTGCGGCGCCTTCAGGATCAGCACCTGTTTGTCCAGACCGCGGATAACCTCGCTTCCATCCACCCTGTCGCTCTGCACGACACCGTCCTCAACCTTCTGATACGGCACATCAAACAGGTATCCCTCCAGCTGAGCGCTGATGACTGTACCGTAGAAAAACTCTGTATTGTTGAAAGCGGCATAATCCTTCGCGGACGCGTATTTCAGAACAAGGCTTACCTTCCCTTCCTCTGTTTCCAGCCTGTCGACCAGGATCGTATCCTCGCCGTGCGCGGCGTTGTACTCAGCCACCTCGCTTTGAACCATCGTCTCCAGCTCTGTGGCATTGTAATACGCGGCGTCAAGCGTATCATTGATGATCTCTGTCACGCTTCCGTCCTCCGCGACCGACACCGCGGCGGACTCCTGCGGTTCCCACGAATCATGCTCCAAAAGCTCGCAGCCCGAAAGCAGCACAACCCCCAATGCCAGAGCCGCGAGCAGCAAAATTCTCTTTCCCTTCATGAACATCCTCCTGTGCAGACCTCGCCGGATCCTGCAACAAATCCCATATATTATACATATAAAACCTCAGGGTTTCAACTACTTGTTTTCATACTTTTCAGAATGTCAAGAGATTTGAACTTCCGGTCGATGCGAAGGCGGTTGAAATGATCCTGCACACTGCGAAATTCCGCGAAGGCTTCCGGCGTGAGCGTAAACGAATACAGCTTCTGCACCGGCGCGCTCAGCACATAAGCCAGCGCATAGCGGGTCGACTCCCGCAGAGAAGCGTCGTTCGCCGTCTCATAAGGGTACTCGCCGTTTTGCACCATTGCGCGCATCTCAAAGACACAGCGGATCAGCTCGTTGTCCGGCTGCTCCTTCGGCAGCGCCCGCAGCGTGACATACAGAAGGTTCAGCATCGCGGAAGCGTCCAGATTCTCCCGCGAATAGTACTCCGCCACCTCCATGAAATAGCAGCCGTAGCATGCGGTCTCAATGTCCTCTTTTACCTCCGGAAAGTAGTTTGAGATCTCCGCGCGCACCAGCGTGTACGCGTTCCTGCCCTCATAGGCCGTAAAAACGCCGAACGCGAACGGGGTCGAAGCCGCCAGCAGCATGCTGTTCTGCCGTCTGGCCCCTTTTGCGAACGCCGTAATCTTCCCGCGCTCCTTCGTCAGCAGCACCACTCTTTTATCATAATCTCCGAACGGCGTGGCAGACAACACCATACCCGTCACTTTCAGGGGCTCGCTCATAGCTTATAGTTCCTTCTTGTCATACCCAAAGTTCCTGATGAGAAAATCGCTGTCTCTCCAGTCCTTTTTCACCTTGACCCAGAGCTGCAGATTCACCTTCATCTCCAGCATTTTCTCGATCTCCTGGCGCGCCTGCGAGCCGATCCTGCGCAGCATCGCGCCGCCCTTGCCGATGATGATGCCCTTGTGGGAATCCTTCTCGCAGACGATCGTGGCCTCAATGTCCATAATCGCCTTATCCCCCGCGCCTCGCTCCTCCATCTTCTCGATCGAGACTGCAATGCCATGCGGGATCTCCTCGTCCAGGCAGCGCAGAGCCTTCTCCCGGATCAGCTCCGCCGCGATCTGCCGCTGCGGCTGATCCGTCACCGTGTCGTCGTCATAATATTTCGGACCGTAAGGCAGGTAACGGAAGATCGCCCGGATCACCTTGTCCATGCCCACGCCTCGCAGCGCACAGACCGGGATCATGTCCGAGAAATCGAAAAGCTCCCGGTAGCCGTCCATGTAACCGTCGATCCTGCCCTTGTCCACCGTGTCAATCTTGTTCATGATCAGGATCACCGGAACGTTCGCCTTCTTCAGCTGCTGCGCGATGTGCTGCTCGCCCTTTCCGATATAATCCGTCGGTTCCACAAGCCAGAGCACGACGTCCACCTCGCGGAAGGTCTGCTCGGCAACATGCACCATGTACTCGCCCAGCTTGTTCTTCGCCCTGTGGATTCCCGGCGTGTCCAGGAACACGATCTGCCCCTCTTTGCAGGTGTAGACGGTCTGGATCCGATTGCGGGTCGTCTGAGGCTTGTTCGATGTGATCGCGATCTTCTGCCCGATCAGATGGTTCATCAGCGTGGACTTGCCCACGTTCGGCCGCCCGATCAGTGTCGCAAAACCGGATTTAAAATTCGCAGCTTCCATTCTGTTCTCCTGTTTCTCTCTGTTTTCCGGCAGACCCTGCCTGCCCGTTTATTCTGTCATTTCCTCCGCCGTTTCGTCCGCGCCGGTCAGCATCTGGATGCTTCCGAACATGCCCTGCTCCCCGCGGATCTTCTCCTCGTTGCCGACCACGCAGATCGCCTGCTCCAGAAGCACCGCTCGCACCAGAGGCGCCAGTGTGCGGATCTGCTCCGGCGTCGCCTGCAACACCTCGTCGCGCTCCTTCTGCACATCCGCGTCGGTCAGCCCGCTGAGGTACGAGCCCAGCGCGCGGTAACCCCTCGCCGAGGGATTCAGCGGTACGTCGATATCGCTGAACGTGCCGATGATGTAGCTTGTCATCGTCTGCTCATCCGCATCGAACTTTTCCAGATACTCCGGCACTCCCTCAAAGATCTCATTCGTCCTGCGCAGGTTCGGGTCTCGATAGGATACAAAATAGGAATCTCCGTCGCGCCCGAAGGAGCTCATGCAGCCGTAAGCGCCGCCCTTCACGCGCAGGTTGACCCAGAGATAATCGTAATTCATCAGCACCTTCACGATGCGCAGAAGTCCGCTGTACGCATAACCGGCCTTCACGAAATTGCCCGCCCGCGCGACATACTGCACCTGCCCGGCCGTCATGAAGCCTTCGTTCTTTTTCTCTGAAGGCAGTCGGTTGTCTCTCTTCTCTATACTGATATCCGGCAGCTTCTCAACAAAGCCCTCCAGCGTCCCGCGCAGCTTCTCAAGGCCCTCCGCGTCAGAGGTCAGGCTCACGAACAATCCCTCTCTGCCAAACAGCTCGCACACCAGAGCGCGCAGCTTGTCCTTGAGCGCTTCCTTCCGCTCTTCAAAATTCTTTTCCAGATCGTCGATCAGCCGGTAGAACGCGAGGCCGTTGATCTCGTCGTTGAAGGCCGCAGCCTGTGAGAAATACGACATCGCGCGCAGGGCGGCCGTAGTATGCCCGGAGCCCGAGAACGTCATCTGCAGCCTCGATTTCAGCTTCGCGAGAATCTCATACAGCCGCTTGTCGTCGTCAAACTTCGAGTGCAGCAGGATCTCCTCCGCCATCTCAAGCGCGAACGGAAGCTTGTCATAGAGCACCTTCGCGCGTACCCCGACGAACGTGCGCAGCTTTTCACCGTCCGGCAGCACCGGATAAACGCTCAGCCCGGCCGAGATCCCGCCCGTGTTGATGTTGATCTCGCTGTTCAGATCCTGATAGCTGTAGCGCTCCGTGTCCACCATCCCGAGCACCGCCTTGAGCACGCCGAGGTAAGGAATGTCCTCGCGGCTGACGTGATCCGCGTCAAACAGCAGATCCAGATACGCGATCCCGCTCGTGAAAATATCATGGTGGAGCACTGTGATTCCGCCGATCTCATATTCCTTATTCTCAAAGGGCTTTGCCTTCTTCTCAATGTCGTTTCTCGTGAGCGGATCCAGCTTCGCGAGCGCGTTCTCAGGCGACGGAGCATCCTGAAACGCCCGCAGTCTGGCCGTCGCGTCGACCAGCTCCTGCACCTGCGCCTCCGTCAGGGAATCCTTGTAGGCACGCAGCTTCTCTGCCGTCTCGCGATCCGTCTTCGCCGTCAGTCCGCGCTCCGGCTCCACAGTCAGGATCGACATATGGGTGTTGTCCAGCAGATACTTCTGCACAAGCTCCTCGAAATACCCGCTGTCGACGCGCTGCT
>CANQIW010000179.1 GCA_947624055.1 uncultured Lachnospiraceae bacterium | reverse complement strand
CCCACATACTGCAGCATGGAGCGCAGATCCTTGGAATCGATCAGCAGAAGCCCCTCGTCGTCCGCGATCCGGAAGACCACCGTGAGAATGTCGCACTGCGTGTCATTCAGACCAAGGATGCGTCCCAACAGCAGCGGCCCCATCTCAGAGATCGTCGTGCGAAGCGGCAGACCGCCCTTGCCGTACACATCCCAAAAACAGGTGGGATACGCCTTGAAATCAAAGCCAAGCTCCGCAAGGCTCATGTCGGTCACGCGTTTGTCCACGTTCTCATTCGGCTCACCGGGGCTGCACATACCGGCCAGATCCCCCTTCACATCAGCGAGAAACACCGGTACGCCGCAGTCGCTGAACGACTCGGCCAGCACCTTCAGCGTGACCGTCTTGCCGGTACCGGTCGCCCCGGCGATCATCCCGTGACGGTTCGCCATCTTCGGATGGATGCACACCGGCTCATCCCCCGCTTTGCCCACTAAAATCTTATTCTCCCAATACATTCTTTCGCCCCTTTCCCATGCATTCGCAATATGTCTGTGTCTGACCGCGTTTCCATACTTTCCTTTTTTCCTGTTTTCATTCTATCATCTAACATTTAAAAAGACAAGCCTTCAAACGCCCGCCCGGGCATTGAAAGGCTTGTCTGTTCTTCATGGTATTTAAGCCGGCCGGATTACTCCGCAACGTACGGCATAAGCGCAACGTGACGGGCTCTCTTGATCGCGACAGTCAGCGCGCGCTGATGCTTCGCGCAGTTGCCGGTAATCCTTCTCGGAAGGATCTTTCCTCTCTCAGATACGTATCTCTTGAGCTTATTTACATCCTTGTAATCGATCTCGTTGTTCTCCTTGCCGCAGAACACGCAGACCTTCTTTCTTCTGCGGATGCCGCTCCTTCTCTTCATCGGAGCATCGGTTCTATCCTTGCTGAATGCCATTGTAATTCCTCCTTTTACGCACGATCTCTGGAAAATAGATTACTTGAATGGGAGTTCCTCGTCGATTCCGTCCGGGATGTTCATAAAGCCATCCGCTGAAGCCGCGTTATTCGGCGCGGGCATCGACGGCGCAGAACCATACGAGCCTGTCTGGCGCCCCGCTCCGCCGTCTTCGCCGGCTGCCGATGCCGCCGCCTTGCTCTCGGCAAACTCCTGCTCCTCAACGATTACTTGTACGCTGTATACCTTCTCGCCGTTCTTGTTCGTATAGTTATCGTTCTGGATACGTCCCGTGATCAGGATCTTTACCCCCTTGTGATAATATTTCTCCGCAAATTCAGCTAACCTTCCGAATGCGGTACAGTTAAAAAAGTCCGCAGTCGGCTCGTCGTTGTTATTGTTGCGGCGGAACCTGCGGTCCACCGCCAGCGTATACTTGGCAACCGCTATTGAATTATCACCGGCAGAATAGCGCACTTCCGGGTCTCTTGTCAAACGTCCCATTAAAATTACTTTATTCATAATATTACCTCTCTTCTGCTTTATGCATCCTGTCTCACGCATAAATACCTGATGACATCTTCCATGATACGGACACGTCTCTCGACTTCCGCAGGACATGTGGCATCAGCCTCGAAGCGAACAAAGTAGTAAAAGCCTTCGCGCATCTTCTGAATCTCATAAGCAAGCCTCTTCTTGCCCCAGTCCTCTACCTCTGTGACCGTGCCGCCAAAACGGGTGATATGCTCTTTCACCTTTTCGATCACTGCAGCCCTGTCTTCGTCTTCGAGCTTTGCGCTGACAACTACTGCTAATTCGTACTTATTCATGCTACTCGCACCTCCTTATGGTCTCTGGCCCCTTTTCAGCGAAAGGAGCAAGGAAATAATATATCACAGATGCTCATGATACCATAAACCGCATCCGAATGCAAGCAATTTTCGTTGAAATCAGTCAAATTTCCTTCCGTCCGCCTGCCCGGTCCTCCTGTCCTGATCCCCGAACGGCTCTCGTATTCTTCTCCACAAGCTTGCGGGCAATCATGATCTGACGGCCGCAGCCCACACACTTTAAGCGGAAATCCGCGCCGACACGCAGGATCTCCCACTCCTGGCTCCCGCAGGGATGTTTCTTCTTCAGTTTGACGATCTGGCCCACCTCGTAATCCATGCGCACAACGCCTCCGCTTTCCGATCCGTCCCGCGGATCGGCGTCCCAATGTCCTCCGCTCGCTTTGCTAACCGGCGTTTCTGTTTCTTCCGCTCATTCTGCAAACCGGCGTCCTTGTGTCTTCCGCCCATCCCGCGAATCCTCACTCACAGCATGGCACGCTTACAGCTGAATCGCGCCGAGCACCGCACCGATGCTGTCCTGGATCAGCAGATCCGCGTACCTGTCCCGCGGCGTCGGCGACTTGTTGATCACGACAAGGTGACTGCCCTCAAAGTAATCGATCAGTCCCGCCGCCGGGTACACCGCCAGCGAAGTGCCGCCGATGATCAGCACGTCGGCATGGGAGATATAATAGACAGACTCCTGGATCGTGTTCTGATCCAGTCCTTCCTCATAGAGCACGACGTCCGGCTTGATCACGCCGCCGCACTCGCATTCCGGAACATCTCCCTCATAGTTCAGCATGTAGGCGGCGTCATAGCTCTTCCCGCATTTCTGGCAATAATTCCTGTGCACGCTCCCATGCAGCTCGAGCACCGTCCTGCTGCCGGCCATCTGATGAAGCCCATCGATGTTCTGCGTCACGACCGCCTTCAGCTTGCCCTTCTGCTCCATCTCTGCGAGCTTTCTGTGCGCCGCGTTCGGCCCTTTGTCAAGGCAGAGCATCTTGTCCCTGTAAAAACGGTAAAATTCCTTTGTATTGCGCACAAAAAACGTGTGGCTCAGGATCGTCTCCGGCGGATAATCATATTTCATGTGATACAGTCCGTCCACGCTCCTGAAATCCGGGATCCCGCTCTCGGTGGACACGCCCGCGCCGCCGAAAAAGACAATATTGTCCGTGTTGTCCACGATCTCCTGAAGTTTCTTTACAGCATCCTCCATCTCTGCTCAGCTCCTCTCTGCACTCACATATTTCCCGGCTGTCGCCGAACTGTCCGCACTGCCTGTCATTTCGAGACATACACCTGCGCCAGCTTGCCCATCACGGCAAAGCGCGTCGCATCGTCGCCGGTGCACGTCGAGAGCGTCACAACGCGGTCTTCCTTTGTGACCTCCACATCGCCGGCCTCGATCTCCGAATGCTCAAACGCATAAGTAATAAACTCGTCAAACTGCTCGTCGGTAAAGGACGTCTGATATGTAAGTCCTGTCTTATTTACGACAGTAGCCGCGAAAATACGGTACTGGTAGATGAAATCCGGCGTGAAAATCCAGAAGAACTTGCTCTTCTCATATGTTCCCTCCTCGCGGAACTTTTTCAGCTTGCCGAACATGGAGAGATCCTTCATATTGTGTCCGTATATGATGGAATTCTGATCGGTCAGATCCGACCTGTTCGCATAGTTGAGGAAAAGACAGCCCGCGAAATTGTCCGTCTTCTCAAATGTGCGGTGAAGATAGAAATCGTTGTCCTCCCCCTGAACGACCGGATAGGAAATATCCAGCGCGCGTATCCTCAGCCAGCCGACAATGTCGTCATTCAGCGCCAGCAGCTGGTCAAAGTCGATCGGATTCGCCATCACAGGGAGCGTAACCTGTCTGCCGTTCTCAACGACGGTGGCCATCTCATGCCCGGCGAAATTCCCGGCGGCGGCATCACCGCTCTGCCCCTCGGCCTCCTCAATGCTCTGGAAGCTCTTAAGCACCTCATCGTCCTCCAGCGCGTCAAAATCCTCTGTCTGATCCTCCAGCGCGTAGCTGTCCTCCAGATTGTCGTACTCGTCCGCGCTCTTCTTGTACTCCTTGTAGAAGCCATACAGCGTGTACCCGGCAAAGACAAACACGCCGAGCGCCACCAGCATCAGAAGCGTCGTCAGGAAATCGCCGAACGTCCTCTTTCTCTTCTCTTTTCTCGCCATAAATACCTCCTTTTACTGCTCTCCCCCATTACAACCTGTCAGGCTGTACCTCGAATCCGCGCTTCGCACGAACGTCTTCGCACTCCGCTTCGCTCACTGCAGGCTCCCGACCGTACGCGGATACGGGATCACGTCGCGGATATTCGAGATGCCGGTCAGATACATGACGCAGCGCTCGAAGCCGAGGCCGAAGCCCGCGTGATGCGTCGTGCCGTACCTGCGCAGATCCATATAGTAGCGGTAGTCCTCCTCGCGCATGCCGAGCTCCCTGATCCTCCGCTGCAGCTTGTCGAAATCATCCTCCCTCTGGCTGCCGCCGATGATCTCGCCGATCCCCGGCACAAGACAGTCCATCGCGGCGACCGTCTTCCCGTCGTCGTTCTGCTTCATATAAAATGCCTTGATCTCCTTCGGATAGTCCGTCACGAAGAGCGGCTTTTTGAACACCTGCTCCGTCAGATAGCGCTCGTGCTCCGTCTGCAGGTCGCAGCCCCAGGATACCTTATATTCAAATTTGTCATTGTTCTTCTCGAGGATCTCGACCACCTCGGTGTAGGTCACATGGCCGAACTCGGAATTCAGCACGTGGTTCAGGCGCTCCAGCAGCCCCTTATCGATAAAGGAATTGAAGAACTTCATCTCCTCCGGCGCATGCTCCAGCACGTAGCGGATGATGTATTTGATCATGTCCTCGGCCAGGATCATATCGTCCTTCAGATCCGCGAACGCAATCTCCGGCTCGATCATCCAGAACTCCGCAGCGTGGCGCGCCGTGTTCGAATTCTCCGCGCGGAATGTCGGCCCGAACGTGTAGACATTGCGGAACGCCTGCACGAACGCCTCGACGTCGAGCTGTCCGCTGACCGTCAGGTTCGTCATCTTTCCGAAGAAATCCTGCGTGTAGTCGATCTCGCCCTTATCGTTTTTCGGAAGGTTGTCCAGGTCGAGCGTCGTCACCTGGAACATCTCGCCCGCGCCCTCGCAGTCGCTTCCCGTGATCAGCGGAGTGTGCACGTACACGAAATCGCGCTCCTGGAAAAATTTGTGGATCGCGTAGGCGATCAGGGAACGCACCCGGAACACCGCCTGAAATGTGTTCGTCCTCGGGCGC
>CANQIW010000178.1 GCA_947624055.1 uncultured Lachnospiraceae bacterium | reverse complement strand
ACGGTCTACACCTGCCTGCGCGAGGAATTCCCGAACATCAGCCTCGGCACCGTTTACCGCAATCTCACGCTTCTCGCGGATCTCGGAGAGATTCAGCGGATCTCGTCCGACGGCGGTGCGGAGCATTTTGACGGGGATCTCACTCCACATCAGCATTTTATCTGCTCCCGCTGTCACAGGATCTACGACATCCGGATCAGCGGGATCGGTTCCCTGCTCGACGGCGCGCAGAAAGCTGCTCCCGGCAGAATCGAGTCCTGCCGTCTGAATTTCTACGGTGTCTGCGAACAGTGCGACGACACTCCGGACGGCTCTGTGTAATTCGCTTTCGGAGTTTTCGCGCTTCCGGAAGAAGCTGCGTGGTTTACTCCCGGAGCTTCCGGAATATCTACGGTTTTAATGAAAATTAAAATAAATATTATTTAAAGAAAAGGAGAGTTCATTATGGCAAAGTATGTATGTAAGGTATGTGGCTATGTTCACGAGGGAGACTCCGCACCGGAGCAGTGCCCGATCTGTAAGGCGCCGGCAGAGAAGTTTGAGCTGATGCAGGAAGGCATCACCTGGGCCTGCGAGCACGAGGTCGGCATCACCGCGGGCGTCAGCGACGAGATCGTCTCCGGCCTGAGAGCAAACTTCGAGGGCGAGTGCACAGAAGTCGGTATGTACCTGGCTATGGCGAGAGTTGCGCACAGAGAGGGCTATCCGGAAATCGGTCTGTACTGGGAGAAGGCCGCTTACGAAGAGGCTGAGCACGCCGCGAAGTTCGCTGAGATGCTTGGCGAGGTCGTTACCCCGAGCACGAAGAAGAACCTTGAGATGCGCGTAGCCGCTGAGAACGGCGCTACCGCGGGCAAGCTTGAGCTGGCGAAGATGGCGAAGGCCGCGAACCTCGACGCAATCCACGACACCGTTCACGAGATGGCGAAGGACGAGGCCCGTCACGGCAAGGCGTTCAAGGGTCTGCTCGACAGATATTTCGGCTAATTTCTATTTCGGTTAATTTCGCTTAATCAAGGCAGACGTGCGCCCGGGGCTCATTCCCCGGGCTGCATAATCTTTTCTTACAGGGAGGACATCACTATGAAAATCAGATTAGACAAGGCAATCGCTGAATTTATTCCGGAAAATCCGGCGGAGACCGCTGAGCTGCAGGCTCTCTGGGTGAGAATGGGCAACTGCGTCGGCAACAACAAGAGCCTGGAGCCGATCGGCATCTACGTTCCGTCGGAGAAGAACGTAGCTCAGTTCCACATCAACGGCCTGACCCCGGAGGAGGAGAAGGCCGTTCCGGAGTTCATCGCTCCGTACGACACAGACGTATACTGCTCGACCTGCAACAAAACCGTGCATGTGAAGAAGGGCGAACAGATTCCGATCTGCTGCGGCAAGCTGATGGAGATCCTGGACTGATTCCGCTGAAATATCAGCTTTAAAAGAACGCTCTGCCGGTTGATTCCGGCGGAGCGTCTTTTTGTCTTCCGTTTCATGATTTACTTATTCAATCCCCTGAGCCTTTGTCCTCACAGCCCGGTGTCGACCGAGATCCGGCTCCCGTCTTTGCCCTTTTTGATCCGGATCTGCTGCGGGATATTCTCCATCAGCTCCTCCCGATGACTGATGATGCCGACCAGCTTGTTCTTTCCGGACAGGCTCAGCAGAATATCCATCGCGTTCTCGATCGATCTGCGATCCAGCGTCCCGAAGCCCTCGTCGACAAACAGCGCGTCCATCTGTATCCCGCCGAGATTGGAGGAAACCGTATCCGAGAGCCCCAGCGCAAGGCTTAAGGAAGCCTTGAAGCTCTCGCCGCCGGACAGGCTGCTCACCGGTCTTCTATGCCCTGTAAAGTTGTCGAGCACCTCCAGGTCAAGGAAGGTATTACTCCTCTTTCCGAGGGAATCCTCCTGCCGGAACAGCTCATACTGCCCCTCGCTCATCGGATAAAGTCTGCGGTTCGCCGCCGCGATAATGGCGTCAAACCCGGCGGCCTGAATGTACTGCTCGAGCGTGATCTTGCCCTTTCCGGTCATACCCTTCACCAGGTTGTACAGCCGGGAGCAGAGCTTGTAATCCCTGTCATACTTCTCCAGCTTCGGCCTGAGATCGGAAATATTGCGATATCTGTCCTGATTGTTCTGGATTCTGTAACCAAGCGCATTTTTCTGCTGCCGGAGCAGATTGACCTTCTCCTCCTGCCGTGCGATCTCCTCCTGAATCACCTCAATATCGATCAAGGTTCTGTCCTTCGCGTCAGCCTCCGCTTTCTTCAGCTGCTCCGCGTTCGTATGTACCGCCTGTTCGTACTGCCGGATGACCTGTTCCTGTTCTGTGATCTGCCTTTCTGTCGCAACGCAGGCAAGAAAATCGTCCGCATCCGCGAATTCCTTTGTCTTCAGAATTTGAGTAAATGCTTCCTGAGACTCTGCCTCCTCACGCTGTTGTTTTTCATACGTCTCCTTCGAAGCATTCAGTGCGGCTTTGATTCCCGCTTCCGTCTTTTCCGCCTCTGCCTTTTCTTCCTTCGCGTCTGCAATTCTCTTATTGATCCTGTCCACTTCCGCCTGAAGCCTGTCGCGTTCTGTGCGCGCCGCGTCCCAGCTGTCAAAGCGCAGCGTCAATAAGGACTTAAGCTCTGCATTTTTTTCGGTGAACTCCGTCAGGTTCTCCTGCCTGCGCCCGGCAAGTTCCTTCGTTTTTTCCTCCAGCTTCTCCGTCTCTTTTCCTCTGGCTTCTGCAAGATTCTCCCGCGCTTCCCTCCGTCTGCCACACTCTTTTTGCGCAGCTTTTTCTTCCCGCGCATTCTCAGAGATCCGCTCCCGGATCCTCCGTCCAGACTCAGCGACCAGATCGCACAGCTCCCCGATCGGCCTGCCCGCGAAATTCGCTTCCAACGGTCCGCCTCCGGGATCTGTCACACCGGAAGCGCTGCCACTATAATCCGCTGCTGTCGATGTTCCGTCGCTATCGTTCGCTGCCGCTGGTGCTCCTGTCTTTGCCGAATCTTCTTCCCCGTAGTCTCCCCTCAGACATTCCAGCAGATCACTCTTCAGCTGTCTTTCCATCGCCTCGAAGTCGCCGTTACTTTTTTCCACGTCGGCAAGCGACGTGTTCTTGGCCTGCTCCGCCTTCTTCTCCTCGGCCCGAAGCCGTTTAAACTCTTCTTCAGAAACAGATTCCGCCGGCAGGACAGCCGGCTTCGGATGGTGGATCGAGCCGCAGACAGGACACTCCTCGCCCTCCGTCAAACCCCGTGCAAGGATTCCGGCACGGCATCTCTCCAGAACGCCCTCCGCCTCAAGCCTTTTTTTCGAAGCGTTTTCGTATTTCTCCTGCTTTCTCTTAAAGTCCTCCTGTTTTTCCTCCAGAAGCTTCTTTTTCTCTCCGTGTTCCGGAATCCTCTGCTCCACGACCCTGTCGATCTTTTCCCTGAGAGAGCTCAGCTTCTCTCCTGCGCTTCGGATCCTTCCAAGTCTCTCCTGCGCTTCCTCCAGCCCCTGAGCCTCCTGCTCCAGAACGCCGATCTTTCGCTTCAGCTCTTTTTGCGCCTCTTCCAGCCCGTGCGCCTCTTCCTCGAGCAATCCTTTCGTCCGCTCCAGCTCGCCGACCTCAGAAGTCAATACAGCTCTCCGCTCATATTTTTCCTTCTCTTCGTTGAGCTTAAGAACCTGACCCCTCAGCTCCTCTGCCCTGAACTCCTCTTTCAGGCTTTCTGCTGCCGCCGTCTCTGCTCTCCCGACTCTGTCCTTTGCCTGTTGAAGAAGTTCTTCATTCTTCTCTATCCTGCCCTTGCTGTCAGCCGCTTCCGCCTTTTTATTCACCCATCGATCATAAACAGGTTTGATCGCGCGCGTCGCAGTCTGTTCACGCTTCACACGTTTGCGGCATTCCTCTATTTCTTCCCCGCGCTCCTTGAGCTTCCTGTTCTCCTCCGATAATTCCTCGTAACGACGGATAAAATCGTTGTTGATCTTTGCCGTCGCGACAGTGTCTCTCTTTTTTCCCAGAACCGCTTCTTCTTTCTCCGTCTCCCTGCTCCTGTCTTCCAGCTCCTGTCTGTCCGCCTCGATGAGCCCGGACAAAACATCAAGAGCCTCCTTCACATTCCATGCGCTGCGGCTTTCTCTCATCTTTGTCCGGATCAGAGAAAACTCACCGCACAGTTCGCTCTCTCCCTCCGCCATTACATCGCCGAGATACTGGATGATACTGTCCTCTGCCCCGTCTTTCATGTGACAGGCATCATCCATATGGCCCTTCAGCTTAAACTCGATCTTCTGGTATCCTTCCGTCCGGAATATCTTCCGGAGAATCTCCGTCCGCTCCTCTGTCTTCGCGTTCAGCAAATGAAAGAACTCCCCCTGCGCGATCATCGCGATCTGCTTGAACTGTTTGACGTCGATATGAAGCAGCTCCGCCACCGCCGTGTTCACGGACCGGATCCCTTCCTGCGGCGGCTGCCCTTCGCAGTAGAATACCGCCTTTTCCTTCTTTTCGGTCACGCCCTCGCCGCGCTGCCTGGGTCTCTCGTAGGCCGGCTCCCGGTACACGCGGTAATTTTTCCCCTGATGGGAAAAATAAAAATCAACGTAGCTCTCCACGTTGCTTTTGGCATACTCGCTGCGCAGATGCCTGGTATCGCGGTAGGTTCCGCTGGTCTCCCCGTAAAGCGCATAACAGATCGCGTCAAAAAGAGTGGTCTTGCCGGCGCCGGTATCTCCGGAGATCAGAAACAGCCCCTTTTCCGCAAACTGCCCAAAATCAATGGCAGGCATCGTATCCGCATAAGGCCCGAAGGCGCTCACGATCAGCTTAATCGGTCTCATCCGTCACACCCGCCTCTCTCGCGATTTCATTCATAAAACTGATCTCTTCCTCGCTGATCTCGCAGCCGTAGATCGAGCGATAAAAATCAGAAAACAATTCAAAGAAGGACTTGTCCTCCGTGACCCGGGAAAAATCCACCTGCCCCATTTCCCTGGTATGGGCGTTGTCGTAATCAATTTTTACCGTGTTCGGATAATATTGCTGGAAAATACTCATGGCGTCGCTGACCGTATCCTCATCCGTCAGGGTCGCGTAGATAAAGTCGTCGGGGGAAACGATATTCTCCTTCTTCAGCAGCTGCTCCATCCTTCCCTT
>CANQIW010000177.1 GCA_947624055.1 uncultured Lachnospiraceae bacterium | reverse complement strand
GTTCGGGACATACTCAAAAATATACTTATAGGCCGCCGCCTTCTCCTCGGGGAGAATACCGCCCTCGCCGCTGCACATCGCCGTCTTCGCCATCGCGCTGCCCTTTGCCAGCGACACCTTCGCCTCCTTCGAGAGCGCTCCGAATGACATGTGCGAGATATAGACCGGGCTCTCCAGCACCATCGGCTTCTTCGCATGCCTGCCGATCACGGTCGTCGTATCCACCTCTTCCCCGTCGTCAAGCGGCGGTGGGTTCAGCTGCGCGCCAAGGAGCAGGATATCGTCCCAGCCCGGCATCGGCATCTGCGTGCTCATTGCGCTGTGCAGGGAATGTCCGCTCACCGCCATCTCGTGGATCTCCTTCATGTAACGGCACGAGGGATCCGTCCGCGCGAACAGCGGATCGTACGACAGATCGAGCGGCTTATCGGAAGCCACAGGCTCCTCAGGTACCGCCGCGTCCTCCAGCGGAACAAACTTGTCCGCCAACTGATGGCAGACCGGGCAGGTAAAATCTTCCGGAATGCTGTCACCCTCGTAGATATAACCGCAGACTGAACATCTGTATTTCATATCCCTCTCCTTTTCCCAACTTTATGTTGTAACGATATAATCCTCAAAATGCCTTATCTTATGAAACACAGCTAAGCTGTTTCTTCATCCCGTAAGGATTTGAATTACAGATCAGCCCGATCCGCAATGCGGCATAGCATACAGCCGTTCTCAGTAATTCTCTGCCTTCACCTGGAAATAGCTCTGCGGATGCGCGCACACCGGACATACCTCCGGAGCCTTCTTGCCCACGCAGATGTGACCGCAGTTCGAGCACTGCCACACCACGTCGCCCTCCTTGGAAAATACGAGGTCGCCCTTGATGTTCGCGAGCAGCTTGCGATAACGCTCCTCATGCTCCTTCTCGATCTTCGCCACTTCCTCGAACAGGAAAGCGATGTCGTCGAAGCCTTCCTCCCGCGCGTCCTTCGCGAAGCCTGCGTACATATCGGTCCACTCGTAATTCTCGCCTGCCGCGGCCTCCTCAAGATTCTCGATCGTGGAACCCACCGCGCCGCCGTTCAACAGCTTGTACCAGATCTTCGCGTGCTCCTTCTCGTTCGCGGCCGTCTCCTCAAAGATCGCCGCGATCTGGACATAACCGTCCTTCTTCGCCTTGCTCGCGAAGTACGTGTATTTGTTGCGCGCCTGAGACTCACCGGCAAACGCAGCCTGCAGGTTCTGTTCGGTTCTGGTACCCTTTAATTCTTTCATGATATATATCCTCCTTTTAAAATTGATAATTATTCCTGTTATCTGAGATAATACCCTTTTTTATGAAAAATGTCAAGACTTTTCACAAGACATTTTTGACTTTTTTGAACCTGTTTCCATGCGCCGGCAGACTTGACAAACCCTCGCAAACCCTGTATAGTTAGGGAGTCCGTGCAGCCGGGGAGATAGCGGTGCCCTGTACCTGCAATCCGCTACAGCAGGGGTGATGCCGAACGGAGGGTGTACGATTGCGGAGCAGCCTCTGATAAGTGGTGTTGACGTCCGGGTCTCGCGCAACAGGGACCCGCGAACCGTGTCAGGTTGGGAACAAAGCAGCACTAAGCGGAACTCTCTGTGTGCCGTGAGGGCGCCTGGGCCGAGCTAACTGTCAGAGTAACGTCTGTGATATGCATTCGATGGGAGGCGCACGGATTTAAATTTATAAAAAACAGCGTGAATGATGCGGCGCCGCGTGCCTGTGACACACGTTTGGCACCAACCGAAGCGAAGCGCAGACTTTGCGGATTTGGGCAGGATCGCGGGAACACGAAATGCGAAGCGATCCGTGGGCTTTTGTTCATGGTGAAATATTCAGGAGGCGCACATGATCTCTCTGCCCCCGGTATCCCGGGAAACCGATGAAAAATTCATGCGCGAAGCGCTGCGTCAGGCCCGGAAGGCATACGCGCTGCAGGAGGTTCCGATCGGCTGCGTGATCGTCTGCGACGGACGGATCGTCGCGCGCGGCTACAACCGCCGCAACACCGACAAAAACACCACCTCGCACGCGGAGATCAACGCGATCCGCCGCGCCAGCAAAAAGCTCGGCGACTGGAGGCTGGAGGGCTGCACGATCTACATCACCCTGGAGCCGTGCCAGATGTGCGCCGGGGCGATCGTCCAGTCCCGCATCACGCGCGCGGTCATCGGCAGCATGAACCCCAAGGCCGGCTGCGCAGGCTCCGTGCTCAACCTCCTGGAGATGGAACAGTTCAATCATCAGGTGATCGTCGAGCGGGGCGTGCTGAAGCAGGAATGCAGCGAAATGCTGTCCGGTTTTTTCCGGGAGCTGCGGGAGCAAAAAAAAGAGCAGAAAGGCTGACCCCGCAGCAGGATGCAGCCTTCAGAATTGCAGCAAACTGCAGCCGAAAATCCTGATTCCCAACCAGAATGCTCAGAGAGGCAAGAAAAGAAAGACCAGAAAAACTTATGGGCTCATGGGGAAATTGCTCATGGGGAAGTTTAAGAAAACAGTTGACGGGAGAAATCCCGTGACTTATAATAGAAAAGCACTGACTTGGAGAGTTATCGAAGTGGTCATAACGAGCCGCACTCGAAATGCGGTTGTCCTTTACTGGGCACGTGGGTTCGAATCCCACACTCTCCGCTGCAAAAAGTCCTCGAGCATCCGCCCGGGGACTTTTTTACGCGACAGAACAGCATAGATGCCCGATTTTAATTTGCTACACCGCCGAGTCCACAGTAACATTCCATTTCCTCTCTTGCGTGCATCCGTGCAAACAGATCGTCCTCTTCTCCGTTACCGCCGATCGGGCATAAGCAGCTGCTATAACCGCCGGCCACCTTCTCCAATTCGTCCATATCCAGCTCTTCTTCCTTGCCCAGAATATCCTGTTTCTTTTCTTCTGACATTTTTCTTCCTCCCAGAATAGAAAAAATTTTGAAATCAACTCTCCTTTGTCAGTAAACATAATATTCTTTGCTTTGTCAATAACCGTGACACGAATGGTAAAAATACAACGTAAACGGAAACCAAAATCATCCCTCAAAAATCCCGCACATCTATTTTCCAATTTCGGCTGACGACATCCAGAAGCTACCCTTCCGGAATCAATCTCCAATGTACTCTACCAGCCAAATGTGATCTATCCGGCTCTATTCCACCCGGAAGCGGCTCTTCCCGCCTTCCGCCTCCGTCACGATGCTCTCGATCGAGTAATGCACCATGTCGCTGACCGCGTTCTCCGTGTAGAACGCCATATGCGGGAGCATCAGCACGTTCGGCATGTCCTTGAGGATCGACATCTCACGATGCCCGATCAGCTTGTACTTGTAATCCCCGTAGAAAATCCCCAGCTCATTCTCGATGACGTCCAGCGCCGCCGCACTGACCTTGCCCTGCTCGAGCGCGTCGATCAGAACCGGCGTGTCGATCACGCTGCCGCGCGAGGTGTTCACGATCACGACGCCGTCCTTCATCTTCGCGAGCGTCTCCCTGCAGACGATATGGTGCGTGCCGTCCGCCGCGGGCACATGGAAGGTGATGACGTCGCTTTCCGCAAACAGCGTATCGCGGTCCACGTAGGTCGCGTACTGCTTCACGCTGTCCTTCTCATACAGATCGTTCGCGAGGATCCGGCAGCCGAAACCGCTGAGATTGCGGATCACATGCTCACCCATCCGCCCGGTGCCGATGACGCCGACCGTCAGATTCCCGAGCTGCCGCCCGATGCTGTCCTTCAGCGAATAATCCATGCCGTCCGCGCGCTTCATGATCATCTTCATCTTGCGCAGAGCCATGAGGATCAGCATCACCGTGTAATCCGCCACGCTCCCGGTCGAGTATGCGACATTGCTCACCGTGATCCCGCAGCGCTTCGCGGCCCCGACGTCCACATGATCGTAGCCGATCGTCCGGGTGGAGATATGCTTCACGCCCATCTCCTGCCAAACCTTGATGATGTCCTCTGTGATCGCCGTCGTGAGCACGCTCACCCCCGCACAGTCCTTCGCCAGATGCGCGTTCTCCGTATCCGGCGCTTCCCGGCAGATGATGATCTCCGTGTCGTATTCCTTTCCGAATTTTTCAAAATACACTGCCTCGTCAAAATCCCTGTAGCTGTACACTACAATCTTTCGTGCCGCCATGTCCATGCGCTTCCCTTCGTATATTTCTTCCCATTGAACCACACCCAGTCCTAAAATATCCTCCCTGCTGCACGTTCTGACATTCAAAATTCTCCCGCTGAATATCGACTATGCCAATCACGAATTCATTCCAAAACAGTGCGGTTCATTGTTTTCCTGAATATCATACATTCTTTTCTGTTAAAAAACAAGGAAGATTATCAGCTTTCCACAGATATTCGCAAATATTTTATTTTCCTTTTACTTCACCTCGTTCTCCAGCGGCAGCCCCTGCTCCCAGGCACGCGCGTTCGCGAGCGTCGTCTCCGCGATCGCCTGCAGCGCCTCGCGCGTGAAAAATCCCTGATGCGACGTGATCACGACGTTCGGGAACGCCAGCAGCCGCGGCACCGTCTCGTTCGAGATAATGTCGTCCGACAGATCCTCGTAGACCATCCCGGTCTCCTGCTCGTACACGTCGAGTCCGACGCCCGCGAACTTCTTGGCGCGAAGCGCCTCCAACAGCGCCTCCGTGTCGATCAGTCCGCCGCGCGAAGTATTGACAAGCACCGCCGTATCCTTCATCAGCGCGATCGTCTCCCGGTTGATCATGTGATAGGTCTCGTGAAACAAGGGACAGTGCAGCGACACGAGATCGGACCGGCGCAGCAGTTCCTCAAGCTCGACATAGCTGACGGTTCCCTCCAGCGCCGGATCCTGATATTTGTCATACGCAAGAATATCCATGCCAAAGCCCCTGCAAATGTTTACCATCGCCTTGCCGATCTTGCCGGTGCCGACGATTCCCGCCGTGCCCTGATAAAAGTTCCGCCCCAGCAAGCCGGTCAGCGAAAAATCGTTGATCCGCACCTTCGTGTAGGCGCGGTGCAGCCGCCGCACCGCCATCAGCGCCAGCCCCATCGCGTGCTCCGCGACCGCCTGCGGACTGTAGCCCGGCACGCGCAGAACCGTGATCCGGCACTCCTTCGCCGCCTCCAGGTCGACGTTGTTGTAGCCGGCGCAGCGCA
>CANQIW010000176.1 GCA_947624055.1 uncultured Lachnospiraceae bacterium | reverse complement strand
CTTCGGTCCGAGCACACGGCCCAGACGTCCGACGACGCCCATCATATCCGGAGTAGCCACAACCACGTCGAAATCCAGCCAGCCCTCGTTCTGAATCTTCGGAACCAGCTCCTCCGCGCCGACGTAGTCAGCGCCCGCCGCCTCAGCCTCGTCCGCCTTCGCGTTCTTCGCGAACACGAGCACACGAACCTTCTTGCCGGTGCCGTGCGGAAGCACAACCGCGCCGCGGATCTGCTGATCCGCATGACGCCCGTCACAGCCTGTGCGGATGTGGACTTCGATCGTCTCATCAAATTTCGCAACTGCAGCTTTCTTCGCCAGAGCGATACCTTCGTTTACGTCATAGAGGACGGAACGGTCGATCGCCTTCGCGGCCTCTGCATATTTTTTCCCTTTTTTCATATGAAATAACCTCCTGGTGGTGTTTGCGGGGATTGCCCTCCCACTTAGTCTCAATTTACTGAAAGCTCCGTCGCCGCCCGACTGTCAAACGGCGGTCGGCTTCTCCTTACTCCTCTACCGTGATGCCCATGCTTCTCGCGGTACCCGCGATCATGCTCATCGCTGCCTCGATGCTGCCCGCGTTGAGATCCGGCATCTTCGTCTCGGCGATCTCGCGCACCTTATCCTTGGAGATCGTCGCCACTTTCGTCTTGTTCGGCGTGCCGGAACCGGATTTGATGTTGCAGGCCTTCTTCAGAAGGACGGCTGCCGGCGGCGTCTTCGTGATGAAGCTGAAGCTTCTGTCCGCGTAAACCGTGATGACGACCGGGATGATCAGATCACCCTTGTCCGCGGTTCTCGCGTTGAACTCTTTCGTAAACTGAACAATGTTCACACCATGCTGGCCAAGAGCCGGTCCAACAGGCGGCGCCGGCGTCGCTTTGCCGGCCGGAATCTGTAATTTGATATATCCTGTTACCTTTTTTGCCATGTCAGGCACCTCCTAATGTGGTAATGTCGGGAGTGCTTCCCTCCCACGCTCCGCGGGACTTCTCCGCGGGAATCTGCTTGTTTCTGTTGCCATGTTTCCGATAGCAGTACGCGCCGCCGTCTATCCGCGGCCGCCCCTGCGCAAAACCTGCGGATCACACCTTCCGGATCTCCGCGAAACTGATCTCCACCGGCGTCTCCCGCCCGAACAGCTCGACGTTGATGGTAACGCTCTGCTTGCCCGTGTTGACCGCCTGGATCACACCCATGGTATCCTTCCAGACACCGCCGACAACGGTAACCGTATCTCCCACCTCAAATTCGACCGTAACGCTGTTCGACTGGATCCCGAGATTAAACATCTCAAGATCGGTGAGCGGCACAGGCTTGGATCCCGGTCCCACGAAACCCGTAACGCCGCGCGTGTTCCTGACGACATACCAGGTATCGTCGTTCATGATCATGTTGATCAGCACATATCCGGGAAACAGCTTTTTCTGAACGGTCTTTCTGACGCCGTTCTTCAGTTCGACAACATCCTGAAGCGGCACGCGAACCTCCAGGATCTGATCCTCCAGATGCCGGTTCTCTATCGTCTTCTCGATGTTGGCCTTTACTTTGTTTTCATAACCTGAATAGGTATGAGCTACATACCAGCTGGCTTCTGCCATACGATCACCCTTGCCCTTCCCTGAATCATGCTTTCGCGGTCTTTGCGGCGTGCGCTCCGACCCGGGTCAAACTGCCGCGCTGCATCAGTATCAGAAACGGATGTTTACCAAAATGTCCACGCCATGCTGGAAAATGAAATCCAGGATCGCGATGATCATTCCAAGTACGATAGAAACGGCAACCACAGCGCCGGTCTGCTTCACGAGCGATTTCCGATCCGGCCATATGATCTTTTTAAATTCGGCCTTGAGGCCGTCGAACCAGCTTTTCTGATTCTTTTCAGCTTTATCTGCCATATCCTTCACTTCCTTTGCACGAATCTACCGGTTATTTTGTTTCTTTGTGTAACGTGTGTTTCCTGCAGAACCGACAATATTTCTTCGTCTCCATTCTGTCAGGGTGGTTCTTTTTCTCTTTCGTCATGTTGTAATTACGCTGCTTGCACTCAGTACATGCCAATGTGATCCTTACACGCACAACTCCCACCTCTCTTCCTAATAGTATACATCTTTACATGTCTGCGGTACTTTTCAGGCACAAAAAAAAAGCCTGCTTCTGTACGCCTGTTCAGTGTAGCACACAGGCATACGGAAAGTCAAGCCTTTTTTGCCGCAATTCGGCAATTTCGGCAAACTCCCTCTCACAGATAGCGGAACTCATACTCCGGCGTCCCATCCTCCCCGACCGTCATCAGGACATAGCTCTGCCGGTGATCCTCCTGCCGGGGGAATGACAGACTGCCCGGATTCAGCAGCGTGACCTCATCATCGCTCCGGTCCAGAAGCGGCCTGTGCGTGTGCCCGAACATGGCGACACTGCAGTCGTTGGCTCTGGCTTCCTCGATCAGATCGCTCGTGTCGACCGATACGAAATGATAATGTCCGTGCGTCAGCAGGATGCGCAGGCCTCCGATCTCGACAACCTGCGTCAGCGGCAGTTTGGAAAAGAAATCACAGTTCCCGGCCACCATGTACAGCGGGCAGCTCACCATCTCCTGAATGTGCGCCTCCCCGCCCTCGTAATCGCCCAGGTGGATCACACAGTCCGGCATCCCGATATCCTGCAGCACCCGCTCCAGATCTTCTTCATGTCCATGTGTATCGCTCACCACAAGAATACGCATCCGTTCTCAGCTCTCCTTCTGTAAAATGCCTTCCGCAAGCTCTTCCAGCTTCTCCCTCATGCTCCGCAGCGCCTTGCCCCGATGGCTCAGCTCATTTTTCTTTTCCGCTGAGATCTCCGCCGAAGTACAGCCGCATTCCGGGAGGAAGAAAATCGGGTCGTAACCGAAGCCGTTCTCTCCCCTGATCTCATAGCCGATCCGACCCTCCATCGTACCACGGCTCGTCAGGATACGCCCATCGGGCAGCGCGCAGGCGATCGCGCAGACGAACCTCGCCGTGCGCCTCTCCTCAGGCACGCCCTCAAGTTTCTCAAGAAGAGCCGCGTTCTTCACATCGTAGGAGGTGTCCTCCCCCATAAAGCGCGCGGAGTAGATGCCGGGCGCGCCGTCCAGATAATCGATCTGCAGGCCGGAGTCATCCGCCATCACCGCCTCGCCCGTGAGCTCCATGATCGCCTTCGCCTTGATGACCGCGTTCTCCTCAAAGCTTGTTCCGTTCTCCTCGATCTCCGCCGTGATCCCCGCTTCCCTCAGGGAGACGACCAGAACCTTCAGATCCGCCAGAATCATACGGATCTCCCTCATTTTATCTTCGTTTCCGGTAGCAAAAATGATCCGCTCAGGCATGCGCGCCCATCCTTTCATCCTCAGAATTCTCCGCCGGGCGAAATCGCCCGCGCGGGCGGTCTTTGCGTATTTCGCTATATTCTATCACATAACCCTGTCATCTGTAAATCATATTTCACACACGTTCTCTCTGATTTACCGGATTTCCCTCATGTACGCCTTCAGACACACATTTGTCTCAAAGCGCTCCTGCGTATTCTCCCAGAGCTCCCCATATTGGCTCAGATAGCTCTCTTTCCCCTGCGTCGTCACATTCTGCGTGTACTCGTCCGCCCGGTATTCCACCGCCACAGGGTTCTCCTCCCCCGGCGTCGTGATTTTCACAATGACCGCAAAGCGTTCCCCTGCCGCGAGAGGCTGCGGCGTTTCAAGATCAACCGTGTAATAACCGGCGTCCTGCAGGCGCCCCTTCTGCAGATATTCTCTCTTACGGAAATCCTCTTCCCCGTGAAAATCGCGCGCCAGATATATTTCATAGGAAGTATCCGGCCCGACCGCGTAGAAACCGACCGCCGCGAGCGCTTCGCCGGACGACGCCGACTGCTCCGTCTGCGCCCGCGCGGAAGCTTCGCCGCTTCTGTCAGCGTCCGTGTCCGCGCGCTCCCCGCCAATCGCCGTGTAGACATTGGCGAACCAGCAGCTCTCATCCGCATAGCCCTGCCGCCCCTGCCAGCCGCAGTCGTCGTACTGGCAGATCCTCGAATAGTTATCGGTCGGCTCGATCCGCGTGTAGCACACGCAGTTTTTCGCAATGTTCGGATCCGCATAGGACACGTAGAAGATTCCGTCCTCACCAAAGCCGTCCTTCCAGGTATTCTGGCAGATGAATGCGCCGTCCCGATCCGGCGTCTCCGAAAAGAGAAAGCGGGAATACGTATCGTCCCAGCCAAGGATCACGACGTCATGATTCGGCGTCTGCTCCTCCGGGCAGTAATACGCCTTTGTCCCGGCATTGTAGTCCCGTTTCATATAGAGAGAAGTCTGCACGGCTCCGTATTTTTGAACCGCGGTCTTGACCGTTCCCGGCTTCGCGTCTTCGAGCAGCCGGATCTCCTGCACATGCACCGCCGGAGTCAAACCGTCCGGCGAAAACCCGTCTCCGTACGGATCCTCTTCCTCTGTCACCGGGCCCTGCCAGCCGCTTAAATAGGCAATCGCCATCATGTAATCCCCGCCCTCGTCGAGCCCCACGGTAAACGCGTTTTTTCTGCTCATGTGATCCGCCGAGAAGACGATATGCTGTTCCGGCATCAACGCCGCCTCCAGCGCCGATACCGCCGCAAGCGCCCAGCACGTCCCGTCGCCGCCCTGATAGCGCACCGTCGGCTTTTTCCCGTGGTCTCCCGCGTACCAACGCTCCGGCAGACGCTCCGCCCTGATCTCCAACGGCTCGAACCCAGACGCCGCGTTCCCCGAGAGCCTGGCCGGATCCTCATATTCTGTTTCGCGCGGATCACCCGACGCGTTTCCCCGATTCTCCGCGTTCTGCGTTTCCTCCGGGTGTTCCGCCGCCGGGGCTGCTCCGGGCAGAAACAGAGCCGTCAAAGCAAGCACAGCCAGCACAGGCAGAAGCACCGTCCGGAACCAGCCTGTCCTTTTCCATCGCCTCATTTTTTCAATCCCGCCCCATCTTTCAATCCTGCCGCCCCGTCTCTCTTCTCGGCGGCTTCGGCCCCTGGAACTGACAGAAATATGTCCGCAGCATGCCATTGTAGATCTTGCGCTTCCGATCCGCCTTTCTTCCTATATATTTCTCCGCATCATCGTAAGACGTGATCACATACTCCGACCATGAATCGAGCCGCGCAAACGCCTGTCCCATCTCGCGGTACAGTCCCGGAAGATTTTCCCG
>CANQIW010000175.1 GCA_947624055.1 uncultured Lachnospiraceae bacterium | reverse complement strand
ATCGTCGCAATGCCCGAAAACACGGGCTTTGCGGCAGATCAACAACGTCAGTTCGAGACCTTCCTGACGTAAAACAAAACTAAAGGAGAAAACTGAATATGAAAGACAAAAAAGTACTGTTCCTTGTCCACGCGGCGGCGATCGCCGCAGTCTACGTCGTGCTGACGCTGCTGTTCGCGCCGTTTTCCTTCGGGGAGGTGCAGGTGCGCGTCTCCGAGGCGCTGACAGTTCTGCCGTTCTTTACGTCGGCGGCCGTCCCCGGACTTTTCGCCGGATGTCTGATCGCGAATATCTTAGGCGGCGGGATCCCGGCGGACATTGCGTTCGGCAGTATCGCGACGCTGCTCGGTGCGGCGGGCACTTACCTGCTTAGGAAGAAGAGCCGCTATCTGGCGCCGGTGCCGCCGATCGCGGCGAACACGCTGATCGTGCCGTTCGTGCTGCGCTTCGGGTATGGGGTGAATCTTCCGATCCCATTCATGATGCTGACCGTAGGCATCGGAGAGGTGATCTCCTGCGGGATCCTCGGCATGATCGTGCTGACGGCGCTGGAGCGCTACAAGGGAACAATCTTTAAGCAGGCTGCGGTGTGACAGAAGCATGTAAAAACAAAAAATAGAGACAAAAACCCGGGATCAATGTAAGAAAGGCCTCACATGATTCCGGGTTTTCTTATGTCCAAAGAGCAGCCGCTTGCATGGCAAGCCGGAAATACGATATGTTAGACAACTGCCTGCATGGTAAGCCGGAAATGCAATATGTCAGACGATTGTCTGCATGCCAGATCCATGCCAGTTTGAAAAACGCAATGCGCTATACAGCCGCTTACATCGTAAACTGGAAGATACAGTACGCCGCGTAGATACCCAACAGCAGGATTCCCTGCACGCGCGCCAGCTTGTTGCGCAGGATCGCCGGGACGGTCATGAGCAGCATCACAAAGAACATGACTGGAATATCGACGACCAGCGACGCGTTGTGCCCTGCCACGACAGAGCTCTGCGGAATGTCAAACGGGGCGATCGCGATAGAGATGCCACTGACAAGCACGAGGTTGAACAGGTTGGCGCCGATGACGTTACCGAGCGAGAGCGCGCCGTGACCCTTCGCGAGAGAAGTGATCGCGGTCACGAGCTCCGGCAGGGAGGTGCCGAGCGCGACAAAGGTCAGCGCGATCACGGACTCTGGCACGCCGAGCGCCTGTGCGATCAGGGTGCCGTTGTCGACGAGCAGTCTCGCGCCGATGGCGATCAGGGCGGCTCCGATGATGAGGAGCACGATGTTCTTGCCCATGCTGTTTTCCGGCTCGGAGGCCTCAGGGCTTTCCCCGCCGGTTCCGGATCCCGCTGCAGGAGCGAAGACCGAATGGCTCCCCTTCATCTGAAGAACGGTATAGACCATATAGACGACAAAGAGTCCGAGCAGGAGGAAGCCGGTGGTTCGGCTGAAATGTCCGCTTGTATAAGCGATACAGGAGTAGAAGACCGCCGCCGCGAAGAAGAACAGAACCGGTGAGATCAGCGTCTTCCGGTCGACGTTTCCGGGATGGATGGCAATCGTCAGCGCCGCGATCAGCGAGGTATTGCAGATGATGGAGCCGATCGCGTTGCCGTAGGCGATCTCGCCGTGGCCGGAAAAGGCGGCCGACGCGGAGACCATGACCTCCGGAAGCGTGGTACCGATGGAGACGACTGTCGCGCCGATCAGCAGCTCCGGGATATGGAAGTGTCGTGCGATGCCGGTCGCGCCGTCCACGAACCAGTCGCCGCCCTTGATCAGCAGCAGTAATCCTGCAAGAAACAGAAGCGTTGGGACAAGCATGATAAATCCTCCTCGTGATTTACAAAATATGTTTTATAATGGAAAAGTATAGCATTCCCCGGAAAGATTTTCAATCAAAACAGGCAAAACAGGCAAATTGCGCCGGACGTGTATTCAGTAGCGCACCTCCATCAGGCAAAGTCCCTGCGCGGGAGCGAGAAAGCCTGCCTGTGAGCGCTGTCTTGCGGCGAGGATATTCGGTATGCTCTCCGGGCTGCGCGTTCCGTAACCGATCTCAAGCAGGGTTCCGGTGAGGATGCGTACCATGTGATAGAGGAAACCGTCCCCGCGGTAAGTGAACGCAAGGCGCGCGCCGTGTCTCGCGATCTCAATGGACTCGATCGTGCGCACGGTGGATTTTTTCATTTTTGGGTTGCCACAGAAGCTTGCGAAGTCGTGCGTACCGCTCAGCAGCCCGGCAGCCCGGCGCATTTTCTCCAGATCCGGAGAGTGCTCCAGAACATAGACATATTTCCGGTCAAAGACCGGTTTCTGCGGTGCGTCGTAGCAGGTGTAGCGGTAGGTCTTGCCGACGGCGTTATAGCGACTGTGAAAGCGCTCGGACACGGCCTTTGCTTCCTGCACGCAGATGTCGTCCGGGAGATAGCGGTTGAGGTAGTCGCGCAGGGCGGTTCCGGCTTCGGAAGGGGTTGTCCCCTGCTTTCTGATGGCCTCTGTGTCCAGATGTACGTTTGCGGTCATGGCCAGCGCGTGTACCCCGGCGTCGGTTCTTCCGGCGCCGATCACTTTCACCGGCTCTTTGGACATTCGCTCCAGAATCTGTTCCAGCTTGCCCTGGATCGTCATATCGGTATTCTGTTTGGCTTCCCATCCGTGATAGCGCGTTCCGTCGTATGAGATCGTCAGTCGGTAATTTTGTCTCATGGTTCGGCTCCCTGAAGAAATTTTATGGAGGCAGGTGAAATACCCACTGCTATATTATAAGATGTTCCGGATAATTGCAAGCTTCCCGCATCGAAACCGGCTTATCCTGCGTTCGATGGATGCATTTCTGTCGATCAGATCATTGGTCAGATCTGCCGGCAGTCGGACAGTTACTCGTCTTTCTCTCTAAGCTTCACCTCGTCCCGGTAGAGAATGGGATATTCTCTGGCATAGTCTCCGACGGGGACGATTTTTGTCCCGAAGATCAGTTTGTCCGGCTGTTCTGCAAAGCCTGTATAGGTAGACTCTATGTGGATTGTGCCGTCTTCCTCCTCCTGCGAATGGAATGTAAGGATGCTCAGCTCCTCCCCATCCTCTGTGAGCGGTACCAACATCGGCCCTTCCTGCTTCAGAGAAGCCGCATCCTTCATGTGGTATTTGGCGACGATCTGCAAGACAGTAGCGCTTACCGTTATCTCCTGGATTTCCAGCGTCAATTCTTCGTGTTCGAACACCGTCGGTTCCTGATAGCTTGAAACCGCTGCCCCGTCGGCGTCCAGCTCAAAGGTCAGTTCCTGATTCTGGTAACGCGTTCCATCCGCAGCATAGACGGACAGCGGCAGCGTCACCCGAAAGCTGCCGTTCAGATTCAGCCCGGACAGATCGGCCATGAACGAGTACACATCCGGATTCTCCGGATCCGACGCAGTGGTTACCGGTCCCCATTCCTCGTCATTGATATACAGGCGGTCTGTATTCAGCTCATACTGCGCCCCGTTTTCCGTGGCTGTGCCCGCAATGTAAAGGATAGTCCCGTCATACAGAGCTTCCTCTATCGTCAGCAGGGGCGAGTCGTCCGGAAGCGCCGGTCTCGCGTTCCAGAGCTCCATGCTTTCTTCATCTGCATAATAGGGAGCCGGAATATGCTCCGGTCCGGACACCTCCACCGGGATGCCTGTGACAATCTGTTCCTGCGCCTGCGGAGAGGTAAATTCCTTTCTAAACAGTTCCTTCAGCTTTCCGCTTCCCGCCGCGATCGCTCCGCCCACGCACAGCACAGCCGCTGCAGATGCCAGACAGACTGTTTTCAGTCTGCGCCTTCTCCGGCTCTTTCTCTCAGCGCTTCTGCGCCTGCCTGACCTTTCGGAATATAACGTTTCCCTGTCCATCCACGCTTTTGAGGCAGCCTCGATATACCGTTCGTCGATATCTCCCATTGCATCCAGAAAAGTAATCCGTTCTCTGCTCATACATTCACCTCATTCTTTCTTAGAAAATCCCGCAGTTTGTTGCGGCTCCGATAAAGATTCATGCGGACGCTTCCGATGCTCCTGCCGTGTCTGGCTGCGATTTCCGCCAGACTGTCCAGAAACCAGTATCTGCGGATAAACATATCCCGGTCGTTCGGCGGCAGTTTTCCCAGAAATCGGTTCAAAAGCTCCGCCAGTTCTTTTTGCTCCATAGCTGCCTCAACGGCGTTCCACGCGGGCGCCAGCTCTTCCGCCTCCTGTTCTACTTCCGCCATATTGGCGTCCGGACGCTTTGCGGCGTTTCGCCTGCGCAGCTTGTCGATGGCGATTCCGCGGGTAATTTTTCCCACGAACGCCTGCAGAGAACGCGGTTGGTTCGGCGGAATCAGCCTCCATGTCTGGAGCCACGTATCGTTGACACATTCTTCGGAATCCTCATGATTTCTTAGAATATGCCATGCAATCGTCCCGCAGTAAGGCTTATACTTATTTGCCAGTTCCTCCAATGCCTTTTCATCTCTGTGGTAAAGCATGTCTACAATCTGATGATCCTCCATATCTGTATTCTCCTGTGATTGCCTGAATTGATGTATACTACTGTATCATAAGCGCTTACACTGATATAGTCGTAATTTTCTTCCGGAGGTCACGTGCTATCTTTGGCAGGCAAGGTTATAATATGGTCAACGTAATTATTGTAGATTTTTAAAAGCTATTTTGATATGATTAAAACCATCGTGAGCATTGTCTGCGGCAAAAAAGACAATGCAAACCTGAAAGCATCCAGACAACCGAAAGCTTTATTGCCGCAATCAGAGCTGCATATCATTTCGGGAGCGGGGCATGAAGTCAATAAATCCGCACCGGAGGCCGTTTCTGACATCGTTCGCAAAATTTTCAAAAATAATTAGCACTCACCTCTTGTTAGCGTTAGTCGGTCTTTCTCTTATACTGTCAAATGCCGCAGAGCCGGATTTCCGGGACTTCTGCGGCATTGTTGTTTTTGTCTGGTTGTGTCTGGGAGCATCAATCGGTGCAGAATTGGTGTAAAAATTGGTGTAGTAAATAGTTTTTGTTAGCAGGCTGTATAAACGAGAAATTGTTGTAGAATTTTAAGCGTCATTTTGATATGATTAACATTAACAGATTTAGATGATTATTGGTAAAGCTATAAAAAATGAATATAGTAAGAATACTGAAAAGATGGAGGAGGTGTTTTCTTGAATATAATTGATTTTGAGAGACTTCTTATA
>CANQIW010000174.1 GCA_947624055.1 uncultured Lachnospiraceae bacterium | reverse complement strand
TGACACGCAGCCCGCGATGGCGCGCACGGTCTTTAAACTCATCACATCGGACACGCGGACGGGCAGATCACGCTCGCGCAGCAGGCTCACCAGGCGGATCGCCTTGATGGAGTCGCCGCCTAAGGCAAAGAAGCTGTCCAGCGCGCCCACAGGCTCAGAGAGTCCGAGGATCTTCTGCATGGCGGCGGCAACTGCGCGCTCGCCCTCCGTCTGCGGTTCCACGTATTCCTCCGAGGAGGTGATCACCGGCTCGGGCAGCATGGATTTGTCCACCTTGCCGTTCTGCGTCTTTGGCATTTCATCCAGCTTCACATAGAAGCCGGGCACCATATAATCGGCAAGAGACTCCGCCAGATAAGCGCCAAGCTCTTCTTCGGTCGGCGCTGTCTCCCCGGTATTGTCGTACAGGGTATAGTAAAGTACCAGCATATCCCGCCTGATATCCGCCACCGCGTACTCGACCGCCGGGTGATCCATGGCGCGATGCTCGATCTCGCCCAGCTCCACACGAAACCCGCGGAATTTGACCATGCTGTCGATGCGGCCGTAGTATTCGAGGAGACCGTCCTCGTTGTAGCGCGCCAGGTCCCCTGTGCGGTATACTTTCCTCTTTTTGCCGCCGATCACACAGTCAACGAATTTTTCAGCCGTCAGCTCCGGACGTTTCCAGTAGCCGGCCGCCCTCTGGGCGCCTGAGAGATACAGCTCTCCAATCACCCCCTGGGGCACCGGATTTCCGTGCCTGTCACAGACGATGCCATAGTTGCCGGGCACCGGTCTTCCGATGGGCATGTTGGCGTTGTTCCCGTCCTCCACGAGATAATAGGAGGAGAGGCTCGTGAACTCGGTGGGCCCGTATACGTTGTAGACCGGGAATTCTGTCTTTCCGCAGGGCAGGAACCTGGCGCCGCCGAGCAGCAGGAAATCCACCTTCAGCGCCGGGTTGTACTTCGCCATCTCCGCCCCGAACAGCGTCGGCATGAACAGACCGTTGATCTGATGCCTTGTCATGTATTCTTCCATCTCGATCAGGTTCCTGCGCAGGTTTTCGTCAAAAATATGCAGGGTACCGCCCGCCGCGAGAGCGCCGGTATAGTCGATCAGGGAGCCGTCGAAGGCGAAGCTGGAGGCGAGGCCGTATCTTCCCCCATGCTGATAGCCGAAGGCGGGCACGGTCCAGTTCGTGAAATTGTACAGGCAGCTGTGCAGCACCACAACGCCCTTGGGGACGCCGGTGGAACCGGAGGTATAGAGCATATAGGCATAGCGGTCCGGCGCCGCCAGGTTCACGCTCTTCGCACCCTTATAATCGGCGATCGCCTGCCGCGTCAGCTCTCCTGTAAGCACAATCTTCGTCCCGGAGTCCTCCAGCATAAACTGCACGCGGCTTTCCGGGTACTCCGAATCGATCGGCAGATACGCGGCGCCTGCCTTAAATACGCCGAGGATCGCCACCATATATTCTTTTACGCGGTCCATGCGGATGGCCACAAAGCTGTTTTCCCTCACGCCGTTTGCCAGCAGGTACGCCGCCACCGCGTCGGACTGCTCGTCAAGCTCGCGGTAAGTCATGCTGCTCCTCGCGTCCGCCACGGCCGTGTGGTCCGGGTATTTCCGGGCGCTCGCAAGGAACTGGTCCACCCAGGTCTCATCCGCCGGATAGTCCAGATCTCCGCCCCAGGAAAGCTCCAGGACGGCTCTCTCATCCGCCTCGCTCAGCCTCGGAAGGCTGCGAAGCGGCGCGTCCGGCTGCCGCGCGATGCCGGTGATCAGCACGCGGAACAGCTCCGTCACACGCTTCATCTGCGGCTCTGTAAAGAGGCTGTGGTCCGCGGCGACGTGCAGGCAGAGTTCGCCCGCGTCGGTCACGTACGCCGTCACATGCATCTCGTCAAAGGTCTCTTCCTTAAGCACGAGGGGCTTTACCGAAAGCCCGCCGGGCAGTTCTTCCTGTTCCGCCCCGGCGCCGCTTGTGTAGTTCTCAAAGGCAAACACCGTCTGCAGAAGCTGGTTCCCAAGCTCCGACCGGCGCTGGATCTCCGGCAGCGGGCAGAAATCCCAGGCGTTGCTCTGCGCCGCCTGTCTCTGCAGCTGATCGAGCATCTGCCGCGCCGTCGCGTCCGCATCCGTCGTCACGCGCACCGGCACGGAATTGATAAACAGACCGGTCAGGCGACCAAGATCCAGCCGAGTCTTATCGCGCCCCGACACGACCTTCGCGAACACCGCGTCGTCCGTGTGGCTCCAGGTCTGCAGCACAAGCCCCCACGCAAGCTCCACCGCGCAGTTTATGGTCGCCTTCTCCTCCATGCACAGGGCGGCAAGCCGGTCGGTCGTCTCCTTGTCGATCGTCAGCAGATAGTCGTCCGACGTCTGTTTTTCCACTTCCGTCACGCCGAAGGAAGGAATCTGCGCCTTTTTGTCATAGCCCTTTAAGAGCTCGCTCCAGTAGCGCAGGCCCTCGTTTTTATCCAGTTCAAGCAGCTGGCGGACATACGCCTCGTACATGCCGTCCATGCTGTCTGTGTCATCTGTACCGCCCGCCGCGCCGGCCCCGTGCATGTTATACGCGCCCATGATATCGGCGTCGGTCCCGTGCACATTACCCGCCGCGTCGGTCGACGTATTTTTGCCGGAGAGATCGTTACTGTTCACTCCGTGTCCAGTAACGGCGCTTCGCGATGCACAGAAATGCTGCGTCTGCAGCATTTCGCGCTTCAGCCCTCGGGATTTCCGTGCATTCTGCCCGGAAATCACCTCGCGGGACAGCAAAGGAGTGGACTGTAACGAGATTTCTTCCCCGATATAGCGGAAGAGATCCGTCATATAGTTCTGCAGGCTCCAGCCGTCCACGATCATGTGGTGCGCCGCCGATATAAGATAGCAGCTGCCCGCATCCTTCTTCGCGCAGACGAGCTGGAACAGGGATCTGTGGGTAAGCTCAAAGCCATTGGTCAAAATATCCTCGCGGATGCGGCACGCGGCCGCGAAGGGATCCTGCTCTCCGCTCAGGTCCGTCAGCGTAAACGGCAGCGCGCGGTCTGTGATCAGCTGTCTTGCCGCCGGCACATTTTCATACACGATAGCGGTGCGCAGCACCTCGTATTTTTTGCCCAGTCGGTCCAGCGCGCGGCGAAGCTGCTCCCCGCTGGGAAGCGCGTTCATCTCATAGATCTGGACCAGACGGTACCCCCAGGACGCCGGATCCGTGATGTGCTTGTAGAGCATCCCCTCCTGCAGAGGCAGCAGCGGATAGATCCTGCTGATCTTTACGCCCTCGGCGGCAAATTCCTGCACTACCGTCTCAAACTGTTCCTCCTGCCACTCCGTCTCTCCGAGATCCGAAGCCGTCTGGACAGGCTCTTCACTGCTGTTTAAAAATTCCGTGATCTCTTTTAATTCACGCAGCACGGCGTCAGCCAGCTCCTTAGCGGCAGCGCCGTCATACAGGCTCTCGTTATAAGACATGCTTAAGCGGAAGCATCCGCCCGTCACCGCACAGTTCAGGTCGAGATCCGGACCACAGCAGTTTTCCTTTGCGCTCCAGCGGCCCGTATCGATGCTGCCGTCGATCGCAAACATGCCTTCCCCGCCGCGCTCGGCGTCCATCTCGCCCAGGTAATTGAAACCCACCATGGCAACGCGGTCCGCGCCAAGCGAAACGGCGCGCTCACCCGGAAGATAGCGCAGCAGGTTGTAGCCCACGCCCTTTTTCGGCACGCGGCGCAGGGTCTCCTTCACACGGATGAGGTCATCGCGGATGCTGTCCGCGCCCTCTGCGCGGATCTTTTCAAACACCACCGGATAGATGGATGTAAACCAGCCCACCGTCCGGTCCGTGACAAGGCCGTCGCCAAAAGCTTCCCGCCCGTGTCCTTCCATCTGTACCGACAGCTCCCCGCGGCCCGTCTGCGCGCAGAAAGCCCTTGCCGCAGCGGTGAGCAGGATATCGTTGTTCTCCAGCCTCCAGCCCTCTTTTGCGGCGCAAAGCAGCGCCGAGGTCTCCTCCGGGCTCATGGATACCGAGAGTTCGGAAAAGCTTCTCTCATAGTCCTTTGCATGCGAACAGGGCATTGCTTCCAGCTGCTGCTGAACGCCGATCCAGTAGGGGATCTCTTTTTCCAGACTGTAGCTGCCGCGCCAGGCTTCGATCGCTTCCGCATAGTCCGCATAAGTGCTGGTCTTTGCGGGAAGCGCGGGCTCTCTGCCCTCGGATACCGCCGCATAGGCACCCTCCAGATCAGAGACCAGAATCCTCCATGACACGCCGTCTATGATCAGATGATGCGCGAGCAGAAACAGCAGATCCGCTTCCTGCGTGTGGATCAGAGCAGCATGGAAAAGCTCCGATCCCATATCGATCCCGGCCTGGAGCCGTCCGCACAGCGCCGTCACCTCCGGCTCCTGCGCGGCAGTGTATTCTTCTATCGTGATCACTGTGTCCGCACTTCTTATGTACAGGCTCTCACCCTTCACCACGGCGCGCAGCATATCATGCTGAACCGTCACCGCGTGAAGCGCGGCCTGCAGCTTCGCAAGGTCGGCCCTGTCCGCAAAGCGCAGCAGTACCGACTGGTTAAAGTGCGACGGAACCGGCAGGTGCAGGTCTTTAAAGTAGCGGACGATCGCGCTGTCCCTCACGCCGCCCTCCATCGGCTCCTGGCTGAGCGAGGCCGCGTTTTTCCGGTCAGAGGCGCACCCGGCAATGGCGCGCACCGTCTTCTGCCTCATCACGTCCGCCACGCGCAGCTCCATGTCTTTTTCGCGCAGCAGGCTCACCAGGCGGATCGCCTTGATGGAATCTCCGCCCAACGCGAAGAAGCTGTCCAGCGCGCCGATCCGTTCGCTTCTGCCGAGTATCCTCTGCATACACTGCGCGACTGTCGCCTCATACTCATTTTCCGGCTCCACAAAGCTCTCCTGCGACGTCAAATGCGGCTCCGGAAGCGCCTTGCGGTTCACCTTTCCGTTCGGCGTAAGGGGCATGGCGTCCATGCGGATATACACGGTGGGCAACATATAGTCGGTCAGTTCTTCTGCGAGAAAATGATGGATCGCCGCCTCGTCCGCGTCCGCTGTATCTCCGGCACGCTTTGTATAGTAGAGCGCCAGCTGTTCGTTTTTCACCATCGCCACCGCCTGCCCGACGCCCGGGCAGAGCATCGCCCTGCTCTCGATCTCGCCAAGCTCGATGCGGAAGCCTCTGAATT
>CANQIW010000173.1 GCA_947624055.1 uncultured Lachnospiraceae bacterium | reverse complement strand
GGCCACGGTTGCTTTTCCGTTTGCTGGAACAGTTAGCTGGAAAGTAATATCTATATGCTTGACCATGCTCGCGTTTAATTAACTAACAATGAAAAAGAAAGGAGAAAAATCATGAACAAAATTATCTTGAAAAACAATTTTGAAATCGAAATCCACGAAGGCTGCAGCCTTTGGGATCTCACAGTGGACCTGAAGGACTATGAAGCCCTGGCGGCGCTGTCCGCGCAGCTCACGCCGGAGAACCTGCAGACCGTGAGGTTTTTGGCCGACGTGCCCTACATCCCGGAAGGGGAGGACGAGCCCGTTTATGAGGAAACTGTCACAGACATCTATACGGACATGAAGGTAAAATCCCCGCGCTTCCGCGTCAGGGAGAAGCACGAGGGAGGGCTTGAGGTTGTCTTCGGTCTGGAAGAACGGTCTGCCATAGATCTCCGGCTCGGGGAGGACGAACAGCAGATTACGGATACGCAGATAGCGCTTTGCGAAGTGTATGAATTGCTTGGATAGAAGGAGGTGTGACCATGGCAAAGGTGTATGCAGACCTGATCCGCAAAGGAATCAAGACCATCAATGATGTACCGGACAAGCTCAAAGCAGCGGTGCAGGCCATTTTGGATGGTGATGAGTGATGCTTTTATGGTGGATTATCAATATTTTATGCCGAGGGGAGGTGATGGACATGGCAGTAGTATACGCAACCCTTATTATTAAGGGGAAAAGACGATCGGCGATGTGCCGGAGAAAATCCGTGGACAGGTCAAGCAGGTTCTGATTGATCTGGATTGCCCGGAGCTGGCGGAGGAATAAACCGTCAGATTGCAGATATCTACCTTCCGGCCTGTTATGATAGGCTGGGAGGTGATATGCGTGGATATACGCGAAAGTATTATCAGGTCTGTGGTGATGGCGCTGCAGGGCAGGGTGGACGATGACACCATCAACACCGTGCAGGATGTGCTGACCATCCATCTCAATGAGTATGAGGTGACGGAGCGGTGTACGGCGGTAGCGGTGCAGGACAACAGCGCGGCCGGGATGTTGAATCGATTTATCGCAACAAAAGGAGTTGAAGGAACAGCTAAAAGCACTCTCAAGCGATACCGGGAGCAGATAGAACATCTGATATGGTCCCTCGGCAAACCACTCTACGAAGTGACAACGTATGATCTTCGATTTTATCTCGCTATGCGTCGGGAACAGGGCTGGCGTGGGCGCAAACTCAAGAACAGCACACTGGACGGGATGCGGAAATGTTATTCCAGCTTTTTCGGGTGGTTGTCGGCTGAGGGGCTGATCGGGCGAAATCCATGTGCCGCGCTTGCGTCAATTAAGTACCGCAAGACAATCAGAAAGCCTTTTAGTGCAGCAGAGCTTGACCGGATGCGGATGGCGTGTCGAACAAAACGGGATCTTGCGCTGGTGGATTTTTTGTATGCATCGGGTTGTAGAGTATCCGAGGTGGTAAATCTGGATATCGCGGATGTAAATTTTGATAAAGGCGAGTGCATTGTTTTAGGAAAAGGAAATAAAGAACGGGTGATTTATCTTACCGAAGTAGCTACGCGGACGCTTCGGGAATATCTCGAAATCCGTAAGGATTTCTCAGACGCGTTATTCGTGGGACGAGGCAAGAGACTGAGCAAGGAAGGGATTGAGGCCGCTGTGAAGCGGATCGGCTGGTTGGCCGGAGTGGATGACGTGTATCCGCACAGGTTCCGGCACACGTTGGCCACCAATCTGGTGGAGCGGGGGATGGATATTCTCAAGGTAGCGGCAGTCTTGGGTCACTCGGATATATCGACCACACAGATTTATTGTCATAACAATAAGACGGCCACAAAGGCGGATTATATTAAATACGCGGCCTAAACAGATGGTATATGACGCATGGACTCCGGACATGCGCCGGAGTTTTTTGCGTGCTTGAAATATGGACAGTGATGTAATAGATTGAGCGGAAGATGTATATTAAACGCGAGGATGAATATTAAATATCAAGACATATCTTTTTCATTAACCGTTCCAGCAAACGGAAAAATATACACATCAATCCCTGTAAATCAAGTTCCTATAAATCCAGAACATATAATAGCAATGAATATAATCAATAGCGGTGCTGGATGGACTATACAATATACGGCTCAACGTTATGCAAGCGGCTATTATTTATATGCGAATAGCTTGTTTTCAGGAGATGTACCGGATACTGTGGTCGTAAGAATTACTTATTATGAATAAAAAGAAACAAGCTAAGCAATTGGAAAACATATGAAGTATGTTTTAAGTCCTGATGCAGAACCTCCCTCTTCATGGGAAGAATATATCGCGTTTTGAAAATATCGTGGCGTAATACAAAAAGCTGTTTTAGGACACACTCCAATTCCACATAAGCCTATATGCGAAGAACTTACGCTTGATGGCAAATCGACTAATTTTGACTGATTGCCGACAACAGAAGCAGTTGAAAAAGATCCAACAACTATTTTCAAAATTGGATTGTATTTCATAAAGCTACCGTATATAGTATTAACTTCTACATCAACATGCCAAGTACATAAAGAAGTAATATTAATCCATTCCCCAATGCTCGCGTTTAATTTATAAAATATAAAACGGAAATATTTCCCGAAATTTTTGACAAAAAAGTTGATTATTTTTGACAAAAATTTTGAGCGGCTACATTTTGCCGCTTGCTTTTTCCTGTATATACTTTTATAATGAATGTGTCACATCGGTTCCGGGGAGGAGTGCGGCCAGTCCGTATCGGAGGTGTCCGGTCTCACACATGTTTATCCCGGGAACACGCTCCGGCCGGTGTGATTTAAAAAAACAGGCGCGGATGATCTGAGAGACTGCGCAGGCATGTGAAACATTTATCGGCAAGGACAGGAGGATCGTGATGAGAACAGGGATCAGAAGGAAGGTTACGGCGTTATTCACAGTCGGCGCGCTTGCGCTTGCGGGCAGCGGCCCGATCACGGCTGAAGCGGCTTATGTTGACATGGAGCGGGCGAACTGGGCGTCGTTCGCGGAGGATTACGGCGGACTGTGGGATGAAGCGATGACGGATTATCAGGAGAGCGGGACCTCCTCCGGGGAGCTTACGCTTGAATTCGGTGATTTTGTGCGCATGATGCTGAGCAGCATTTTTGCGGCGGAGGATGAGGAGTCGCTGGATTTTTCCTGGCTTGAGAGCATTGGGCTTCGCGCCGCGGCTTCGAAGGAGGAGAATTCTGTTTTCAGGACGGCGATCGGTCTTTGCCTGAACGACACGGTGCTGGCTACGCTGGAGATGCCGGTCGATCTCGGGAATGACGCTGTCAGATTCCGGGTGCCGGAGATCAATGGGAATTATCTCGGGGCGCCGTTTGAATTTGAGACGGAGGAGGAGAGACAGCAATGGCAGCGCCTGAAGGAAGTGATGAACCCGGAATTCCTGGCAGAGCTCTCAGCGGACGGCGATGAGGTCGCAGAGCTCCTGAAGCGCTATGGGGATATTCTGTTTGACAGCATGACGGACGTCGGCTCTGAGGAGAAGACGGAGAAGATGGCGGATATCGAGCAGACCTTCACGGTGGAGGAGGGACGCCTCTACGCGGATGCTCTGGAGCCCGCCTTGCTGGAGATGGCGAAGCAGGCGAGAGACGACGAGCAGCTGAAGGAAATGATCGAGAATCTGGGAACGTTCTCTCAGGAGGAGAATATCTACGAGGAATATCAGCAGGCGATGGATGAGGCGATCCGCGATATGGAGTCGGAGATCCGGGAGTCGGAGACAAACGGCGAGGATAATTACATTTCGTTAAAGCTATGGTTGGACGCGGACGGCGAGTGCGCCGGAAGGGAATTCGCGTTCGTCGCGGATGGAGAGGCGGAGGAGCAGTTTGCCTGGCTCAATCTCCGGGAAGGCGATCAGGCGGCGCTGCGCATGTACTTCATCACGGACGCCTGGGAAAACGATGGAAGCGCTGTCCTCTCCGGCGTCGGAACGATCACGGACGGCAGGCTGAACGGCGAGTATATGGTGACAGGCAACGGACTTCCCCAGTGCACGATCGAGGTGAGCGATTACGATGTGAATGCCGAGGCGGGCGATCTGGACAGCACTTACAAGCTGACCTACGCCGGGGAATCCGATGATTCGTCGGATCAGTTCCCGCTTGAGGACTTCGCTCTGATCCTTGATGTGGAAAAGAGAGCGCAGGAGAAGATCGACAATGTTTCCCTGAGCCTGACGATGGACGATGAATTGCTCGCGGCTCTGCATCTGAAGTCCGGCGGGAGCGAGGAGCTGCTGAGCGGAAACGATGCTGGCGGGGAAAAGGTGTATCAGGCGGACAGCCAGGAGGATCTGGAGGAGTATGTCGCGGAGGTTGATCCGGAGGCGATCTTTGAGAACTGCCGGAAGGCGGGAGTGCCGGAGGATTTCATCGCGCAGATCGCCGGACTTGTCACACAGATGATGCAGCCGGAGCGCGCGGACAGTCCGGAGACCCCGGAGACGTCGGAGATTTCTGAAAACACTGAGACTCCTGAGACCCCGGAGTTTTCTGAGGCTCCTGAGGTCCTGGAGGCGTCGGAGATATCATAAGCAAGGAGACAGAGGAGCGGCAGGCCGACAGAGCCTGCCGTTTTGCTTTATCGGCAGAAAAATAAAACATCTGCTATGCAGGTGTGTCCCCGGAAAGTTTTAGCTTCAGGATTGTATGACATTTTTGCCCCGGCGTCATATGATAGAGTGATCAGAAAATGAGAACAGGGATCATATGGCTATCGGATATCTGCAGGTGCAGGCGAGGACCGCGCAGGACGCTGTCCCGCTTGAGGGCGCCCGGGTGTGGGTGCTGGATGATGAGGAGAATATCCTTCATCGGCTTGTTACAGATGAGAGCGGGGAGACGCAGGCGGTCTCGCTGGAGACATTGGACGGAGGTTATTCACAGGATCCGGAGTATGTGGGGAAGCCTTATGCGCAGTACGACGTGATTGTGGACGCGGAAGGCTTCGAGCCGGTTTCAGCGGAGGATATTCCGATCTTCGACGGGGAGACGGCAGTATTGCCGGTGAGTCTTGTCCCGCTTGAGGATCGGCGGCCGTCCCAGACGATGGAGGTGATCGACGTCGGGGAGCCTGCCGTGGCGTTCGGCTGCCGACAGGAACAGGAGGAAGGCTTTCCGCAGCCGCGCGTGCTGCGCCAGGTGGTGATC
>CANQIW010000172.1 GCA_947624055.1 uncultured Lachnospiraceae bacterium | reverse complement strand
CTATACCTTATGAAACAGCGAAGCTGTTTCTCCGCCCCGAAGGGGCATGAGTTATGGGGTGCACTAGGGGTATACCTTATAAAACAGCGAAGCTACACGAAAATCATTAACAGACCGGGAAGCTCAGCGTGATGGAATAATGCTCCGGCGTGATATTGACACTGCAAAGTCCTTTCATTTGAGCCATCATGGATCGAATGTTTTTTAGACCGATGCCGGTTCCGTGGACATACTGGTTGGGCTGCACGGGCTTGTTCCGGATCGTAATGTCGATACAGGATGGATGATACGCGGCGGACAGCTCTACAGGGGCCGTTCGGTCGGCGTATCTTTTTATGTTGGAGGAAAGGTTGTCGATGATCCGTCCCATATAGTCGGTGCAGATCTGTATCCGGACAGGTTCCCAGCAAAGCTGTTCTATGGATACCGGATAGCCGTCCGCCTCAAGCCGTCCGCAGAATTCGGAGAGATATTCCCCGAGCGCATATTCGGTATCCGCCGGTTCTTCCAGCCGGAGCGGCTGCTGCGTGTCGATCAGAAAAAATTCAAACAGCCGGTTTGACAGGTCGCGGATCTGTGTGGATTTTGCATAGGCCTTTTCGATATAATTGACGCAGTCATCGTGAGACGGCTGCATTTTTGCAATTTCCAGAAAGGACATCAGTCCGGTCAGGGGAGTCCGCAGGTCGTGGGCCATGCCGAGCACAAGATTATCCTGGGCGGCCTTCATCTGTTTTTCATTTCTTTCCTTTTCAATCAGCGCGAGGCGCATCTGGTTCAAACCTCCGGCAAGCGCGGCGAGCTCGTCCCTGCCCTTGACCGGGATATCGGAATCCAGAGTCCCAAGCTCGATCTTCGCGACACAGCGGCTGAGCTGCTGAATATATTTCACTTCTTTGCGGATGCCGAGCACAAAAAGCAGGAGCCAGACGGACATACTGATGACCGCGTCAAGGACATAGAGCAACAGTCGGTACCTAGCTCTATAATCCGCGTCAATGTAAACGTCGGCGTCCCCGTCGGCGAATGAAACTGTGTAGAAATACGGCCAAAAACGATGGATCGCGACGGTTTCCGCTTCCCCGAAGATCACGGTATCGGGATAGGCGCTGTCGTAGAGCAGAACCCTTTTGCGGGAAACCATAAGGCGGGTGACTCCTTTCTTTCTGCTCCATACACTGAGACTGTCGGTATCCGTCGCCGGAATGCTTTTTTTCTTCACATAATTGCTAAGGTCATCTATGTATTTTCCCTCAGATTTATAAATGAGATCTGATCCGATGAAATAATAGTCAAGGGCTTCCCCGCCAATCCAAAGAATCACAGTAAACACGATGACTGCGGCAAAAAAACCGAGCAGAAGAAGTCGAACCATTTTTCGTGTGAGAGTCTTATTCTTCTGTCGGTCCAAGACGATACCCCTTTCCCCATACGGTTTGTATGATCTTCGGCTTTTGCGGATTCTCCTCAATCTTGGTTCGCAGATTCCGGATATGTACCATGATTGTATTGGAGGAGGCGTTCAGGAACGGTTCCTCCCAGATGCTCTCATAGAGGTTCTGGTAGGTGAAGATCTTGCTCGGATAGCGCATCAGAAGCAGTAGGATCCGATACTCGATCTCTGTCAGTGAAAGCTCCGCGCCTTGCCGGAATACGGTGTTTTGAACGTTGCTGATACGGATGGAATGGCGTTCGATCCATTCCTCTGTCGCGGAACCACGGAGTGCTTCCTTGTCATAGATCTGATGACGGCGCAGGAGTGCCTTCACCCGGACGAGCAGTTCCGCATAGGAAAAGGGCTTGACCAGATAGTCGTCCGCGCCCGCCATGAAACCGACGAGCTTATCCGATTCCTTTGATCTGGCAGTGAGAAACAAGACGGGGACGTAAGACAGTTTCCGTATCTTCTCGCAGGTCTTCAGTCCGGAGATGCCGGGCATCATAATATCCAGGATCACGAGCTCCGTGTCCTGCGAGAGCTTTTTCAGGCCCTCCGATCCGTTTGATGCTTCTTCCACATAGAAGCCTTCTCCCTCCAGAAGAATCCGCACGCCTTCCCGGATATCTTTATCGTCTTCAATAATTAATATATTGTTATTCATTTTGAAACCTGCCTTTTGTGTTCTGACGACAGTTCGAGTCTTATTTTGATACATGTCGGCCAATTGTGATGAAATCATCATAACACAAGAACGCGGTGAGGGGAACAGCCTTAAGAAATCTTCAGATTTCTTCATATGGAATTTAAGAAATCGGTGCTAGGATGAGAGTGACAATGAAAAAACTAGCAACGAAAGGAAGGTTAGGTATTATGAAAAAAAGTGCATGGGAATGATTTTGGGTATTGCGATTCTGGGAGCGGTGTCTACAGCCGCAACTGCAGCAGGGACAGCAGGGGCAGAAAAGGAAACTGAGACAGGAAGCACGGCTGAAACGGAAATGGAAATTGAAACAGGAAACGCGCTTGGAACAGAAATGGATTTTAAGCTTTCGGAGGAAACGTTATTATGTTTGATTCAGATGAGTTTGGGACGGAGGAGACACCATTCGACTGGTTTGAGGAGGAAGATGAAATGGCGGAATAGCACAATAACAGAATAACAGAATAACTGGCGCGCAAAATTCACTTTTTTTGAGTGCTACAAAAATTAAAAAATGCAATAGAAAAATGTGATTTCCAGCGTCATATTTTGACAGAAAAATGTGTTTTTTTCGATTGAAAAATCCAGAAAAATGTGTTACGCTATATTCGAACACACAGGATTCAACCATATAGAAGGAGGTGTTCGAATTGAAGAGAAACGCTATTTCCGATTTGATTCAATGGAAAACGTCAGAAGACCGTAAGCCGCTTGTCATGCGTGGCGCGCGCCAGGTGGGAAAGACCTGGCTGATGAAAGAATTCGGAAAAAAATATTATAAAAGTTATGTCTATTTCAACTTTGATGAAGAAGACGAGCTGAAATCTGTTTTTGGGACAAACAAAAATCCACAGCGTATCATTGAGCTTTTGTCCATGATCGCGGGGGAGAAGATACTGCCGGAGGAGACGCTTGTCATATTTGACGAGATTCAGGAATGTTCGGAAGCGCTTAACGCACTCAAATATTTCAAAGAAAAGGCGAACGAATATCACATCATTACCGCCGGGAGTTTGCTCGGAACGCTTCTTGCAGAGCCAAAATCCTATCCGGTGGGGATGGTCAATCTCCTTGATCTTTATCCGCTTACCTTTGATGAGTTCCTCGAAGCTGTGGAGCCGACGCTTTACGCATATTATGAGAGTATAGAAAAGAACCGGAAGATTGAGGATATTTTCCATAGCAGACTGTTGGAGGCGTACAACAACTATCTTATCATCGGAGGAATGCCGGAGTGTGTTGCCTCATGGCTGAAATACCGCGATCCGGCAAAAATTTCAAGGATTCAGAGGGAGCTTATTGAAGTCTATGAAAACGATTTCTCCAAGCACAACGGCAAGGTAAACAGCGGCCGCATTCTGATGGTTTTCCGAAGTATCGTCGCGCAGCTTGCCAAACCGAATGAGAAATTTATGTACGGGGCCGTTCGTGAAGGAGGCAGAGCGAGAGACTTTGAAGAGGCCATAGAATGGCTTGTCTCTGCGGGAATGTTGATTCGCGTTTACAATGTTTCCAGGATGGAACATCCGCTTTCTGCGTTTGACAGACTTGATCAGTTCAAACTCTTTGTCTTTGATACAGGACTTCTCAAACATATGGCCGGGATCGACAACAGTGCAATACTTTTGAAAAGCGATTATCAATTTAAAGGCCCTCTGACTGAGAACTATGTTTTGCAGCAGCTTCGCGGGCAATTTGAGGTTGAACCACGTTACTATTCGGATAAGAACAGTGAGCTTGATTTTGTGCTTCAATATGGATCAAGTGTTATTCCGATCGAAGTGAAAAGCGGCGAGGACAAGTCCGCGCCGTCTTTCAAGAAATATGTCGCTGACCATTGTCCTGAATATGCGCTTCGTTTTTCAAAACGCGGATACCGAAAAGACGGATTGATCACCAATCTTCCGCTGTATCTCGCCAGGAGAACAAGGGAGTTGCTGTGACAGATATCGTAAAAGTTGAAAAAGATTCAGTAATCGCAAGAAATGACAGAATACATATAATATGCGAAGGAAGAACGGACGAGAGAATACTTAAAATCATATGCAGGAGAATTGCGAATAAAAAAAGATGTAAAAGTTAAAAAGTTTTGTCTTATAGTTGACGTGAACCAACGGGAACGGGCGCGTCGGAAGGCTGCTCATGTTCCGCGAATGCCTGAGGTACAATATTGTTCCGTTTATTATCGAAGACCGTCTGAAATTGTTCTATTGTCGCGGACTGCAGGAATGGGACAGAGAAAAAGGGTATCTGACGGATACCTGTCTGACGGCACAGGATAAATACAAGGCGTATCTGGATTATTTTGGGATTGCGTGCTAGTACGGCAGTCCCTTTTTTCGGCTGATTTAATATTTGATATTGAATTAGCCGGAATAAAAAATATGTCATCTGATAATTTTGTCAAACAAATCCGCTGTTTTATCCATCTAATAGGTGTAAAACGAAAAAGTCCGGACTCTTAAACGAAATGAGGTGGTTTTTGCAATGAACCTGCTGATAAAAAGGGCGCGAAAGCATGACAAAGCAGCATTTCAGCAGCTGATGGAACAAGAGGGAAAGGCAATGTATAAAATAGCGAAGGCAATCCTGAAAAACGACGACGACGTCGCGGACGCGATGCAGGAAACGGCGCTGGCATGCTGGGAAAAGCTCGATACTCTGAAAAAGGACAGATATTTCAGAACCTGGCTGACACGCATTTTAATCAACAACTGCAACGCGATCTGCCGGCAGAGAGAGCGGATGATCCCAGGGGAGGATGTCCCGGAAACGTGGTTTCAGGAGCCGGGATACGCGAATACGGAGTGGAAAAGCTTCCTGAACTGCCTGTTTGTGAAGTCTTATCCGGAGGGAGAAAAGCCGCTTGCGAAGGAGAACCTGTATTTTGTGCCGGTGGAGACGGAAAGCAGATAGCAGACAGAGAGCGTCAGACGGTATAAATAAGAGACAACGGATAAAAGAGAGAGACGCATGGGTGTGCCTGCATCCATGCGTCTTTTGCGATGTTATTCGGAAAGCTCCTCCCATTTCTCGTACAGGCTGTCCAGCTCGGAGAGCAGATCGGCTTTCTC
>CANQIW010000171.1 GCA_947624055.1 uncultured Lachnospiraceae bacterium | reverse complement strand
GGTGGAGGCCTGGAAGGATCCGTTCCGGGATTATCAGGGAGACGGATACCAGATCGGGCAGTCCCTGTTCGCGATCAGCGCCGGGAGCTGGTTCGGCACAGGGCTGTGCCAGGGCTCTCCGGGCGCGGTGCCCCTCGCGGCGCAGGATATGATGTTCTCCGCGATCTGCGAGGAGCTTGGCTGTGTCTTCGGTATTTGTCTGGTTCTGGTGTGCATGAGCTGTTTCATCATGTTTGTCAACATCGCGATGCAGCTGACGAACCGGTATTATCGACTGGTCGCGGTCGGGCTGGGTACGACCTATGCGGTACAGACCTTTCTGACCGTGGGAGGGGCGATCAAACTGATCCCGCTGACCGGCGTGACGCTGCCGCTCGTGAGTTACGGAGGCAGCTCGATGCTGAGCACACTGATCATGTTCGCGATCGTGCAGGGGCTGTATATGCTCCAGCGCGACGAGGAGAGCAGAGCGGAGAAGAAGCTGCAGGAATCGCGGGAGCAGTATTACAAAGCGGCGGATTATGCCGGAGGGCAGGAGGAATATTATGGGGATGACGGATACGCCGAGGCGCAGAAGACGGACCAGGGAGGATACGGCGGATACTACGACCAGAACGGCTACTTCGGGCCGCGGTATGAGTACTATGCGGACGACGGAACGGAATTCCGGGAAGGATCCTATCAGGACAGCGGATATACCGAAAGACAGCCCGGAAGACCGGACAGCGGATACAGGGAGAAAACGCGCAGGAGATAGAATGGCGAACAGGGAAAAGAAACGCGCAGGGGGCAGAAAACAGAACAAAACGCAGGATCAGGCAAAAGGCAGGATACCGGTGCGCGTGAAGGAAGTCCATTTTGAACAGGAGCCGGAGCCGGTGACAGGCAGCGGGCGCAACACGGAGCTCGGGATCGTCACCTACAGCTTTGTCTTCCTCTTTCTTGTCGTGATCGGATACCTTGTCTATCTCAATGTCTGGAAGGCAAAGGAGCTGAACTCCAGCGTCTACAACACGAAGGACATCGTGAACATGGACAAATATATCCGGGGATCGATCCTGTCCGCTGACGGAAGCATTCTCGCGCAGACGGATGTGCTGGACAACGGGGATGAGGTGCGGGTCTATCCGTTCGCGAATAAATTTGCCCACATCATCGGATACTCGACGAACGGCCAGTCCGGACTGGAGGCCGCCTGCAACAAAGAACTGCTCTCATCGCATGTCCCGGCGCTTTCCAGACTGGAGGAGGAGGATGAGGAGGACAGCAGGACGCGTGGGGACTCGGTCGTGGTGACGCTCAACGCGAATCTGCAGAGCGTGGCCTACGACGCGCTCGGCTCTTACAACGGAGCGGTCGTCGCGCTGGAGCCGGATACAGGCAGGATCCTTGTGATGGTGTCGAAGCCGGACTTTGACCCGAACACGATCGGCGAGGTGTGGGAGAGCCTTGTGACGGACAATACGAGCAGCGTCCTTTTGAACCGCGCGACGCAGGGACTTTATCCGCCGGGATCTACGTTTAAGATTCTGACCACGCTTGCCTATATGAGGCAGAAACCCGGAGAATTTCAGAATTTTCAATTTGACTGCGTCTCGAAGGTCACGGTGGGAGACGTCACGATCAACTGTTACAACAATACCTCGCACGGACAGGAGGATCTGAAGGGGGCTTTTTCGCATTCCTGCAATACGGCTTTTGCCACGATCGGGATGGAGCTCGATAACGAAGATTTCATTTCTCTGTGCGAGGAGTTCCTGTTCAATCGTTCTCTTCCCGTGTCGCTGCAGCACAGTACCTCGCAGTTCAACCTGAACCGCGACGCGTCCTACGGAGAGCAGATGACGACCGCGATCGGGCAGGGGGAGACGCTGATGTCGCCGCTGCATATGGCGATGATCGCGGCTACGGCCGCCAATGGCGGAATACTGATGAAGCCGTATTGCATCGACCATGTCCAGACGTATGACGGGGATCTGGTCTCCACGACGAAGCCCTCCAGGTACAAACGGCTGATGACGGAGGAGGAGGCGCGCATTCTCAGAGAGTATATGCAGGAGACGGTTCTGAGCGGGACGGCGACAGAGCTCGGCTGGTACAATTTCACGGCGGCCGGGAAGACTGGTTCGGCGGAGTACAGCAGCGGCGGTGTGGAAGGTACGCACTCGTGGTTTGTCGGATTTTCCGATGTGGAGGATCCGGATCTTGTCGTCGCGGTGATCGCGGAGAACGGCGGTACGGGGAGCCAGACCGCGGTACCCATCGCCTCGCAGATCTTTCAGGCTTATTACAGCATTTACGGGAATTAGGACGAACAAAATGATTTCAGGTTGCATGATCTCCCAAAAAGAGTTATACTGATTGCAGTCATTTGTGGCACAGCGCAGACAGGAGGGATTGCAATGATCGAGGCAACAAGCTGTGGCGGTGTGGTAATCTTCAGGGGAAAGATTCTTGTCCTGTACAAAAGCTACAAGAACAAGTACGAAGGCTGGGTTCTGCCAAAGGGGACAGTGGAGGAAGGCGAGGAATACAAGGACACTGCCGCCAGAGAGGTACGGGAGGAGACCGGAGTTACGGCTTCCATTATAAAGTATATCGGAAAGAGCCAGTACACGTTCAACGTACCGGAGGATACGGTCGCGAAGGATGTACACTGGTATCTGATGATGGCAGACAGCTATTACAGTAAGCCGCAGCGAGAGGAGTATTTCATTGACTCAGGGTATTACAAATATCATGAAGCGTACCACCTTCTCAAATTTGCCAATGAGAAGATGATCCTTGAGAAGGCGTACAATGAATATTTGAATCTCAAAAAGAACAATCTTTGGGGAAGCAAAAAATACTTTTAGTCCAAATGATGCCGGGATCTCGCTGCCTGTGGGATCTCGGCGGTTTTGTATGCGCTCGGATCCGTGCCTGCGGGCGCGTTTTGGTCTGATCGCGCGAAAAGAGTCTGGGAGGGCAGGACTGTGAACTGGTATTCAGAGCTTTATCTCGGGAAATCCGCCCGTGCAAAAAGAGAAAAACTGATTCAAAAAATAGAATCTGGGAAGACTCCGGTTAACGCGTATCTTCTGACACTGGCGCCGGGAGAAAAGAATCAGCTGGAGATCGTCCCTGCCTGGAACCTGAGGTTTGAACATAACCGTGCGCAGCTTCCACTGATCATCGGTATCGGGTGCGGAAAAGCGGAGATCTTTGAGCTTGTGCGCAGGATAACGGAAGAAGTGTACAGCGAGACGAAAGGCGCGGATCTGAGAGCTTATTTTAAGCAGAAGATCCGGGAGGCATAGGGATCGTATGATTTTGGGCATACTGAAAATATTCGGCATACTTCTGGGAGCGGCAGTTCTGTTATTACTGACCGTTATGCTGGCTCTTGTCTTTGTGCCGGTCAGGTACAGGCTGAGCGCGAGGGTACAGCCGGAACAGGGCTATGCGCTTTCCCTGCGGGCAAGCTGGCTGCTGCATCTTGTCAGCGCTGCGGTGATTGCGGATGCTTCGCAGGGATCCAGGATCATCATCCGGCTGTTTGGAATCCGGCTGCCGCTGTCCGGGAGGGACGGAGGCCGGGCGAAGGGCAGGCGGAAGCGGACAGGGAAGAAAGAAAAGAGAAAGGGGAAGGCCGCGCCGGAAGCTTTAAAATCAGCTTTAAAATCGGAAAGAGAAGAGCGGGAGTACAGCCCGGTTCAGAGGAAAACCATGCCGGAGAATCCGGAAACAGAAAAGAAGGAGCGGAAGAGCAGTCCGAATCAGGAGAGCCTGGAGCCGGAAACGGAAGAACAGAGCGGAACAGGTATTTTGAGAAAAATATGGTTTCAATGCAAGCGTATCTGTGATAAAATAAGACAGGCCGCAGATCGTGTCCGTCAGCTTTGGCGGAAACTGGCCGAGCTGAAGCAGCGCGCGCTTGCGCTTGGACGAAAGGGCATCGAACTGCTGCATAAGCCGGGGGAGCTGCTGGAATTTTTGGAAGAATATGAGGCCGGCGAGGTATTTGGCGGACTGATCGGGCATCTGGTTTTTCTGATCTCGCACTATAAGCCGCGCAGGATTCAGGGTTATCTGCGTTTCGGGACGGGGGATCCGTCCACGACGGGGCAGCTCACGGGGCTGGGCTACATCCTTCTTCCTGCCAGGGCGGACCGCTATTCGATCGAGCCGGAGTTTAATGAGAAGGCATTTGAGACGGAGACTGTCTGCTCCGGGCATATCCGTGCGCTGCATGTGCTTCGCGTGCTGTGGCGCGCATTCCGGGACAGGAAGCTTCGGAGGATCATAAACACGCTGAGAAAGAAAGGAGATTCATAACATGGCGGACAATTTTCAGAGCACGGTAGAGTCCTTGTTCAGAGGAATGGACAATTTCATCACGACGAAGACGGTAGTCGGCGACGCGATCACGGTCGGCGATACGATCATTCTGCCGCTGGTTGACGTGATGTTCGGCGTCGGCGCTTCCGCGAAGCAGGACGACCGCAGGAACAACGGCGGAGGCGGGATGGGAGGAAAGATCTCACCGAGCGCGGTTCTGGTGATCCAGAACGGTACGACGAAGCTGGTCAATGTAAAGAACCAGGACAGCGTGACAAAGATTCTTGATATGGTTCCGGATTTTGTCAACAAGTTTGCCGCGGGCAGGGGTTCCGGAAAGGCAGCGCCTGAGGATGATCCGGATGTGGAGCAGGCGATCCACGACGCGGCGGAGGGTGAATCCACATTCTAAATCCGCGGACAGCGCATACAATAGAGTAAAAGCCCGGCTGTCCGTTTTGCGGGGAGATCGGCAGCTATAAAGGGATGAGAAGACATCCGATGCGCAAACTGATAGGATATACGATGTTCTGGGTCGCCGCCGGTATGGTGGTCGAGCTGTTTATCAGCAATATTCTGATAAGCATGCTGCTGATCCTCTTTTTCCTTCTGCTCGGCTACAACCTGTTCATCTGAGCCATGCATGCATAGCCTCAGGGAAAGAAAAACAGATAAAAACAGATAAAAAGCCGCTGCGCAGTGCAGCGGCTTCCCTGTGTGTCCTGAAATGATTAAGCTCTCTCAACCTTGCCGGATCTCAGACAAGAAGTACATACATACATTCTCTTGGCTGCACCATTGACCTTCACTTTAACGTGTTTGACATTGGCCTTCCAGATCTTGTTGCTTCTTCTATGAGAATGGCTCACATTGTTCCCAAAGTGAACAGCTTTATCACAAATCGCGCATTTTGCCATGACCGCACCTCCTTGGAATAGTATTAAGTCTGCCTTCTCT